>SVRG01000025.1 GCA_015064965.1 Oscillospiraceae bacterium | reverse complement strand
CGATCTTGAAAAGGGAACAGGTACTACTGTTTCCGAGTTCCAGAACCCGCTTCGCGGTGGCGCTGACCCATGGGTTATTTACCGTGACGGTTATTACTACATGACTACTGTTTCCGGAGTTACTGTATACTGCTACAAGTCTCCCACTCTCGACGGACTTGCATATGTAAGCCCTACTCCTATCTGGACGGCTCCTCAGGGCGGAGAAATTAATGCAACCAATAAGATGTATTCTGCTGATATCTGGTCGCCTGAACTTCACTACATCGAAGCCAACGAATTTGGCGAAGATATGGCAGGTTGGTGGCTCTATTTTGCTGCGGATGACGGAGAGAATACAAATCACCGTCTCTACTGCGTGCGTGCGCTCACCGACGATGCTTGCGGTCAGTACGGCTCTCCTGTTACACGCAAGGTAAATGAGCCTGTCAAGACTGTTGTTTACGGCGATAAAGAATGGGCAATCGGTCAGTCGCTTCTACGCGCAAACGGAAAGACCTATATGACATGGACCGGTGAAAAGGCAAGAGGAACTGCCGACCATCACCAGACTCTCAATATCGCAGAACTTGTCAATCCGTATACAATCAAAGGAGAAGGCAGTGTGATCTGCGTTCCCGATTATAAGTGGGAAACTCGCGGTTATGCGTATAATGCAAACACTGGCGCATCCTATCCCAAGGTTGTAGAGGGCGCTACTGCTGTTTACGGCGACAACGGCGAGATTATGATTATTTACTCGGCAAGCGGTTACTGGACCAACTACTACTGCCTTGCAACTCTTACCCTTACACCCGGCGCAAACCCGCTTGTAAAATCCTCATGGGCAAAGTCAGAAGAACCCGTGTTCCAGCGTCAGAATGACGTTTACGGTCCCGGTCACGCGGCATTTACCACGGATGCAGCCGGCAATCGCTGGATGATTTATCACGCATATCTCGACTGGAAGAGAACTAACCGCCATGTGTTTATCCAGCCCTGGACTCTTACCGGAACAACCGTTGATATGAATGGTGGTCCGTATAGCCAAAGCACTGTTTTCAGCATTGTTAACAACAATGTAAGTATTGCAAATGTGATTAAAGGTTTTGGCAGATAAGTGAATTAAAAGGCATGCGAAAGCATGCCTTTTTTAGTCTTTACTTTTGGCACTATATGTAGTATAATGTCAAATAAAGGAGGGCTGATATGAATTCTGTAATATACAATCCATTAGAAGAATACGAGAGTAAATTCAAATCCCTTCATTTGGAAAACACCAATAAGTTTTTGGAAAAACTTGTACAGCAATCCGGAGTGGATATAGACGCGAATAGGGAAACGGTCAGGTTGTACAATGAATATAAATACAATTTATCCAAGTTGCGCAAAAAACTCGGATGGTTTAGATTTTTCAGAATACTGATGATAATTACCATTGTTCTTCTGCCGCTGGTGTTTATGAAAATGACGCCTAAAATAAAGGATATTGAAACGGAAATTGCCGAGGCGGATGCGCGTGCTGCAGAATTGTTTGAAGAGGCCGGTCGCCAGATGATGTCGCTTTCATCACTTTTTACAGACTACGATGCATTGACCATTATTGAGGAGACGATTCCGTTGCTATCGTTTGACAGTTGCTTTTCTGTTGAGCAGGAACTGGATATGAAAATCAACTATGATTTTTTTGAGCGCAGTGAACATGAGCAGTCAACTCTTGATGTGCTGGCAGGCAAGTACAACGAGAACCCATTTTTGTTTGAGAATAAAATCATTCATACAATGGGGGCAGAGACGTATCACGGATATAGGACTATATATTGGACCGAAACTTATACGGATAGTGACGGTAAAGTAAGAACCAGAACAAGAAGCCAGACGCTTCATGCAAGTGTCACAAAACCTAAACCGTTTTATCATACGCAGGTGGTGTTGAATTACTGTTCTCTCGGTGCTCCGGATCTTTCGTTCAGCAGAGGTGCTACGCATCTTGAAAATAAGAGCGATAAGGAAATCGAGCGGTATATTAAACGTGGAGAAAAAGAATTAAAGAAACGCACGGACAGGGCAATCAGTCAGAACAGCGACTTTGTAAGCATGTCAAATTCTGGATTTGAAGTTCTTTTCAATGCGCTTGACAGAACTAATGAAGTTCAGTTCAGAACGTTGTTTACGCCGCTTGCACAAACCAATATGGTTGCGCTTATCCGCTCGAAAATAGGTTACGGCGATGATTTTGATTTTATAAAAACATACCGCACAAACAGAATTGTTTCTGACCATAGCCAGGGAAGGGTGATAAATCTTCTTCCCTCAAACTATATCTCACATTCTTTTGATGAGATAAAAGATAATTTTATAAAAAAGAATGCGGAGTACTTCAAGGCAGTATACTTTGATTTTGCTCCGATTTGGGCGATCCCCGTGTATCAGGAAAGACCTGTCCACTCATTGAAGCCGATTCCCGATTATTCTCAAAGGTATTCGCTAAAAGAATGTGAAGTGTTGGCAAATGCTATTGATTACAGTTATGTTGTGCATCCAAATACCAAGACACACGCAATTCTTAAGTCTGAGTTTATCAGCTCAAAAGACCGCATTGACAGAGCATGCATAACTGCGTATTCGTATGATATCGTAAAACGCATTGACTATGTTTCTGTATATGGCGGAGACGGAAATTATCATAATGTTCCGGTTGAATGGGACGACTATATTCCGCTTGAAGCGCAAAATGACTTCAGTATTGCCACAAGCGAGATCGCATACGGCAAAGATATAATTGCAAGCCGCAACGGCTTGTGCATTTATAAGTAATTAAAAATTTTTATATAAAAAAAGGAGAAACAAAAATGGCAAACCAGTTGGACGAACTCAATCCCGAAGTGAGGGAAGAAGGACTTGACACAAACGTTATAGCAAAAAAGATTCCTGCTGAGGTAGGCTTTGGCTCAAAGCTGTTTGAGATTTTGCTGTGGGTTTGTGGCATTATTCCCGGCGTTGTTTTCTTGTTCATGAAGATCAATGCACAAAAGCATTTTGATCAGTTGCAGCAGAAAATCCAGAGAAATGCATCGCAGATCGATAATTATCTTGAACAGAGAGTAATGGTTCTTCAGAACTGCGCACGTCTTTTGGACAAAGCAATTGATCTTGACAAGAGCACCTTTGAAAACATTGCTAACTTCAGATCCGGCGGCGGCGTAGATGCCGATGCTGCACGTAATGAAGTGGGCGGTCAGATCGAAAACATTTCCAGAGACATCAATGTTGCAGTGGAAAACTACCCCGAGCTTGCTGCTCACCGTGAGATTGCAGATGCAATGCAGCAGAATATGTATTTGCAGAGAGAGATTACTGCTGCACGAGAACTTTACAACGATACTATCAACGAGTGGAACAGAGACATTTTTGCATGGCCCACAAAGAAAATCGTTGCCGCTAAAAACGGATATACAACAAGAATTCCTTTCGCTGCTTCAAAGGAAGTTAAAGAAAAGGCAAAGGGCGTTTTCTTTTAATACATAAATTACAAAAGCGGGTTCCTGAGAAGGATCCCGCTTTTTTATTGTATAAAATCTTATGATTTTATAATAAAATAGATGAAAAAGTTTTCTACATTTATTGACAAATATTGTATGCTTTGTTATAATAAATAAAATCGCTATTTTTATATTTATAATGTAAAATGTATATTTATGTAGATATAGCGCCGGATGCCGATTTGTGGTATTTTTCGTGAAAGGAAGGGCATGTTTGCGGTATGAGCAAGGATGACAAAAACAATTTGCAATTCGAGGGGAACGGAGACGATTATTCGGACCCTTTTGCAGAGGAAAGAGGAAAAATTGATAGCGGAGCTGATAAGCCGCGAAAATCCAAGTGGTGGATATTTCTGCTTGTGGCGGTTGCTTTGGTTGCTGCAACAGTTGCAGTAGCTCCGTTGATTATGAAGAGTATTGGCGACGGAAAGATTTCGGACGGTGATTACGAATCTGCTTCAACTATGTATTCAATGTGCTTCGGCATGTATGATACAACTCCGCGTGCCAATGCGACCAAAGCGATTCTTAGAATTAAGAGCGGCGAACCCAATGACGGTATCGACCAGGCACTTGAAAATGGCATTAAAGTTAAAATCAAGTATGATTTGAACGGCGGACATTTTATAAACACCAGCCGTCATGAGCAGGTCGAGTTGCAAAAGAAAGAGGATTTTGCTGACTTTTATAACGCAACAAAAGAATTCTACGAATTCAAGGGCTGGGATGTAAACAGTATCGGATATGCTCCTGAGTTTGACGATTCTCTTGTGGAGCTTTCACTCAAGGCGAATTTTGCCCCCGAAGTTTATGATATATCATATACGAATTTGTTCTCGGACAAGCAGGAAAACCCTACCGAGTACACATATGAGTCGGAAACGATCACTCTTAAAAATCCTACCCGCGTGGGATATACTTTCGTTTCCTGGAAAGGCTCCGATATCAAGGGCGAAACTACAGCTGTGGTAATTCCGCAGGGAAGTACGGGCAACCGCGCATATATAGCGACATGGAAACCCAATAACTACAAAGTTACGCTTACGGAAAAAGACGGCTATGATGTTCCCGATGAGATTATCGTTACATACGATGATATTTACGAACTTCCCACACTTGAAAAACGCGGATATACTTATCACGGTTGGGAAGACGGAAAGACAGTATACACGACAGATCACTGGAAGCTCACCAATGATATAACTGTTAAGCCAAAGTTTACGCTTAACACCTACACTCTTAAGTATGACCTCGCTAGCGGTAAACTTAAGGAAGGCGAAAAGAATGAGGCGACCTATAATGTACATTCTGCGGATATAAAGATTAATGAGCCCGAACGCTTTGGATATACATTCCAGGGGTGGACTTATGAAGGACAAACTTCGCCTCGCCGCAATGTTGTGATTCCCACCAATTCGGTAGGCAATTACAATTTCACGGCGGTTTGGGCAGGTAACAGACATGTTGTCTCCCTTAATCTTGACGGCGGAACCGCATCGCAGAATTCTGTAAGAGTTGTGTTCGGCGATAAGTATGAAATTCCCACTCCCACTAAAAGGGGTTACAACTTCAAAGGATATACCGAAAATGGCAAGAGCCACCCTATGAACGGTACATGGAACCGAGATGAAGATGTAAAGCTCCTTGCAAACTGGGAAGCTAAGAAGTACACACTTAAGTTTGACGGACACAATGGACAAAAATATGACAATAAAACCGCAACATTTGATCAGTCTGTTACGCTTCATGTTCCCACTAAAAAGGGATACACCTTTATTGACTGGTACAGATATAACGATCCGGTTAAGAGCGGTGTATGGAAACATGATTGGGACTCTCCTGTACTGCTTGAAGCTGTATGGAGAGCAAACGTATACGGCATTACCTACAATTTGAATGACAACACAGGTAAAAAGCAAACCGACTATGCAACATTTGATAAGTCATATACGCTGATTACTCCTACAAGAAAAGGCTATACCTTTGCTGGTTGGTATGATAAGAGTAATAATAAGCAAAATATGACCGGCACATGGACAAGGGATAGTAACCTTGAACTCACTGCAAAGTGGACTCCGAATATCTATAAGATCAGATTCAATACTGCAGGCGGTACATCTGTTTCTGAAGTTAGTGCAACATTCGATCAAAACACATCGCTTCGTACAACAACAAGAACCGGTTACAACTTTGTTGGTTGGTATGACAAGGACGGCGTTAAGTATGAGTCCGGCGTGTGGAAGACAGCGGCAAATGTTGACCTTACCGCAAGATGGGATGCAAAAGAATACACTGTTAAGTTTGACCCCTCCGGCGGTACAATTGCAAGCACGTCTGTTAAGGTTGAATATGATTCTACATACGGTTTCCCAACTCCCAAGAAGCGCGGACATACCTTCAAGGGATGGTATAGTGGAAGCACCAAGTATGAAAATATCGGAAAATGGACCAAGGACGGCGGCGTTTCGCTGACTGCAAGCTGGGAAGCGAATGTTTATGACATTATTCTTGATGTCAACGGCGGAAAGATCAACCGTGATGAATACACCGCTACATTTGGAAGATCGTATTCTTTGGATACTCCCTCAAGAACGGGTTATACCTTCCTTGGTTGGTATAAGGGTAAGACCTCTACCACCAAGATTCCTGCCAGTGGTACATATGATTACGACCACGATTTGTTGCTCGTTGCAAAGTGGGAAGGAAACGATTATCGCGTAACCTACAATGCAAACGGCGGCACAACTGCAACATCGTACAAGGTTGTTACCTTTGGCGATTCGTATAAACTTACAACTCCTGAACGCTTGGGATATGACTTTGTCGGATGGTATTACAATTCAAAGAAGATTCCTACATCGGGTGAATGGGAAATCGCAGGCGATATTACCGTAACTGCTAAGTGGGAACTTGGAGAATACATCGTTAGACTTGATGCCAACGGCGGTAGAGTTTCGGATGATACGATTGACGTTACCTACAGTCAGTACTATACTTTGCCGACTCCTACTCAGGAAGGATACACATTTGCAGGTTGGTACGATGGCTCAAAGCGCGTTGAAAACAGCGGATACTGGAACCGCGGCGAGGGTGTTAAGTTGACTGCTAAGTGGACTGCTAACACCTACAACATTTACTTGTATCCAGAAGGCGGATATGTTTCACCCAGTACTGTAAGAGCAACATACGAGCAAAAGTTTACTTTGCCCACTCCTACAAGAAACGGATACGTATTTGACGGTTGGTATGATAACAACGGCAAGAGAGTAAAATCCGGAGTATATACAGATACCTCAGATATGCGCTTGTATGCAAGATGGGAACAAATGGATATCTCATTTAATATTCAGTAGTGAAAATTTAAGGAGCAAAAACAATGAAAAACACAAAAATTTGGATTGCAGCGATATTGCTTGTATTTATTTGCGCATCGTTTGCTTTTAATGCAATTGCAGCGGACCAGGTTGGCAGCTCGCCTCTTGCACTTGACGTAATGTTTGTTATAGACGGGAGCCGCTCTATGGACAGATCTGACCCAGATGATATTACTAAAGAAGCATGCAAGCTTTTGACAGAGATGTGCGACCATGAGCAGGCGCGTGCAGGCTTTGTAGTATTTGCAAGAGAGCTTATCGCAGAAAGAAGCTTGACCGCTCTAAATACCGATGCTTTGCGCAAAGACCTTCGTAACGCATTGAACTCAATTAAATATGACACCGATGATAAGGGAGGCACAGACCTCCCTCAGGGTCTTACTAAAGCTAAGGATTTGCTCATTCAAAGCAATAGCGTGGCAGAAGGCCGCAATCCCATGATTGTTTTGCTCAGCGACGGTGCAGATGCAAACGTTTTGCCCGAGCGTGAACAAATCAAGGACGCTGAACTTGAACAAACCGTTAAGTTTTTTGCAGAGCAGGGAATCCCGGTATATACAATTGCACTTACTTCAAGTACAGACCCCGCAGATATCGATCTTCCCAGACTTCAGGATATAGCTGCTCGCACAGACGGCTTGTTTTATGAAGTAAAAAAGGCGGATCAGCTCTCCGACATCCTTTCTAAGATTTTGGCGCATCAGCTTCGCTCAAATATCGAATCTATCGCTCAGTTCACCGCTGACGGCACTTCTCAGAGAGTAGACTTCACAATTCCCAACGACAGCATTTACCTTGCAAACATTATCATTCTTAACAAAGCAGGCGTTAAGATTGACAAATTGTATATGCCAGGTAAAGAACCACGTCAATCTTTGCAGTTTCCTTCCGATACTGTAATGGTTTCTAACACGTCTGTTTATCAGCTTGTCAAGCTTATCAATCCTCAAAAGGGTGAGTGGACGTTGTACATTACCGGTGCTAAGGAAGACGAAATCACCATTAACCTTATAAACTGCTACGATATGCAGTTTGACCTCAAGGCAAACAAATACACTGTACCCAACGGCGACTCTGTTACTTTTGAAGCGTATTGCTCAAGCCTTGTAGACGGCGAAAGTGCAACCGATGTATTTAACGGTGCTGACGGTGTGCTCACACTCACCCATGTTGAAACCGGTGCAGAGCAGAGTGTTGACTTTGCTTGGAACGGAAGCGCCATGACAGCTTCGTTCCAGTTTACCAAGGCAGGTAAGTATAGTGTTGGTGGCCGTATCATCGGCAAGGACGGCGGTTATGACAGACCCATAACTCCCATTGAGATCACTGTAGAGCCGTATCCGCTTGCATTGATCGCAGATTCTGATGAAACTTCCAAAACTTTGTTTACTCCTTTTCTTGGCATGAAACTCTTTAACAAGGCGGACGTTTCTCTTGTAAATGCTTTCTCATGGGATAAAGATGCAACTATCAGCGTAACTCCTGTTCCCGGCGGATGGGAAGATGTTTGCGAGTTCAACTACGACGAAACCACAGGGTTGGCAACCGCTTCGGCTATTAAGAGCGGAAACGGCACTGTTGAACTTAAAGTTAGTGATTCATTTGGTCAGAGTGCAACATACACGATTCGCGTTAAGGCACTTCCCGGATGGCTTCCTTGGGTAATTTCTCTTGCAGTAATTGCTTTGATTGTAGCAATTATCTTCATTATAATAAAGATTAAGGCACCTTCCTTCAAGGGTACACTTCTTGTAAGTGTGGTTCTTCCTTACAGACTTGCAGATATGACTCCTCCAGAAGCTGAAATTGATCTTTCTACCCTTAATACCAAAAAGAAGATGTCTTTCAACAGCGTTTTGGCTTCCAACTTTGATATCGGCGGTCAGTATTCAACCGTTCTCGGTGAGATTTCTTCGTTTATGACAAGATTCCAGTTCGAGCCCGGAAATTCTGAAGGTACTGCACTTAAGATGCATGTTCCTGCATCCCAGGCTGGCGAAACAATTCAGATTGGAGCTTCTCCTGTAGAAAAGAAACGCGTTGAAAAACTTGTTGCCGGATTCCCCGTAATTCTTAATTACAATATGTCCGGTGAAGAGTATCAGTTCAATCTCTCGCTTAAAGAAATCGATCCGTGGGATCCCAATATGGGCGGCAATAACGATTTCGACTTTGGCAGCGCCAATGACGATAACAGCTTTGGCAACTTTGGCGATTTTGGCAGCGATAACTCAAGCAATAACTTTGGCGATAGTTTCGGCGGCGGAAACAATAACAGTTCCGACGGCGGCATTTGGTAAAATATAGTATTATTTTGGAAAAATAATTTCTCGGAGGAAATATATTATGGAACTAAAAAAACAACTCAGTCTTAGAGACAACGGTGGTGTGTACTATGAAGGTACAAGAGTTACCCCCGTTGACGATGCAGTACTTTTCGTAGGTCTTGGTGGTACCGGTATTGACGCATTGCTTCGCGTAAAGAACGAAGTTCAGTCCCGCATGCCGCTTCCCAAGGGCGAAAACGGTCAGGTTCTCGGCACTTCTCCCAACAACATTGCTTTCCTCGCAATCGACACAGATAAAGAAAAGTTTAAGAGCAGCTGGGGTGTAGCAAGCTTTGATCCTTCTGGCAACGAATGCCTCCAAATTAGCGTTGACGGCCTTTCCGATGTAATCAAGCATGTTCAGCAAATGGATGCTGATAAGGAAGAATGGAAGTGGCTTGACAGAGAACTCCCTGCAAACGGCGGTGTTGAAGGTGCAAACGGCGTGCGTCAGGTTGGCCGTTTCATGCTTTTCCAAAACATCAACAAGATTGAAGAAAGAGTAAAGAGTGTTTTCAGCAAACTTGAAGCTGCTGTTAAGAATATCTCTACCGGTATGACTGATACCTCAAAGGGTTTTAAGATTTTCATCACCGGTGGTATCGGTGGCGGTACCGGTTCGGGTACTTTCATCGATATAGCTTACATACTTAGACAAATTGCGGCCGACCAAAACATTCCCAATGTTCAGGTTCTCGGTTACCTCTTTACTCCCGACCTTAACAAGGGCAAGGGCGGCGATCCTAACTCCATGTACCGCAACGGTTTTGCTTTCTTAAAGGAACTTGACTACTGGATGGCCGTTAATGACCACGGTCAGCACTTTGTTCAGAAGTACTCCGGCAGATTCTCAGTAAACAGAGACGAAAATGTTTTCAATTACTGCCATCTTGTTACTGCAAGAGATGCAGATCACAAGCCTGTTTCTTACGATGAGGCAATGGCTTCTGTAGGTAGCACTCTCTTCTCTTACATCGTTAGCGAACCCGGTTCTGACACAAGCGGCAACACCGCTTTGTCTCAGATGTATGATAATATCGAGGGTCACATCAATGCTTCTCAAAAGACACATCCTGCAAACTACCGTTACCTCTCCGTAGGTGCAGACAGAGTTGAAATTCCCTATACCGAGATTACAACATTGGTTGCGGCTCGCGTATTTGAAAAACTTGAGCCCACGTTTATGAAGCAGCCCGATAAGGCAAGCTTTGATGCTGACCGTTTTGCTCTCGGCCTCAACTACAATCAGTTGGAATCGTATATCCAGAGAGATATGCCCGCAAACCCCTTAGCAACTTCAAAGTTCAGCTACGGAGACATCTGGCCCAGTAACTCGGTTAAGGCAAGAGTTGATTCTTGGCTCATCGCTACAGAAAAGAAGATCCGCGACAACAAGTCAAACTTCTCTTCTGTTTTCGAAAAGAAGTTTAAAGATCGCATTGAGGCACTTCTTAAGGATCCCAGTTTTGGTCCTTGCTATGTAGAAAAGCTTATTTTCTCAAACACAAATGAA
The DNA here is from genome assembly GCA_015064965.1 of Oscillospiraceae bacterium. Lineage (GTDB taxonomy): Bacteria > Bacillota > Clostridia > Oscillospirales > CAG-272 > UMGS902. The sequence continues at coordinate 10,976 of SVRG01000025.1, read as the reverse complement.
TGTCTTATCAAGACCCTTGAAGGTGTTAAGCAGGACTGTGCAGAACGTCTCGCAGGCTGCACTCAGAGAGAGGGCGCAATCGTTGCAAGACTTCAGCAGGCATATGCTGCAGGTCAGAACGCAGGTCTCTTCGGCAAGGGTAAAGCAACTGAGGAGTATTTGGAAGTACTTAAGATGTGGGCAAATGTCCGCTACTGCTACTGGATGTACTATGACCTCATTGATGCTCTTACTGAGTTTATCGAAAGACTCAATAAGTATCACGCAAAGGTATTCAAGAACCTTGCAGATGTTCTCCGTTTGCTCCCCGATATTTTCAGAGATAACGTTAAGTACATTATGGAACAGGAAAACGAGGCTAACAAGCATCCTGAACAGGCTGCAAAATATCTTGTTCGCCCTGTTGAATTTGAAAAGAAGTTCAAGGAAACAATCGTTAAGAAGGTTGAAGAAAGCACCAAGGCATTCTTCCAGTCTCTCAGAGCAAACATTAAGACTTGGATTGGTGTTGAACTTGATGAAATCGACTCCGATATTATGATGTCCACCGACGTAGGCGGCGCTATCGCTCGTTTCATTAATGACAACTTCAGCACCACTCTCACCATGAACATGGAAAGCCTCATTTTGGATAAACTTTCCGCAGGCGACAACCCCGATCAGCACATCCGTCAGCTTCTCAACAACTTGAAGGCTTCTGCTGTTCCGATGTTCAACCTCGCTGTTTCCAGCGGATATAATCTCGATACCAAGGAAATCTCGCTTGTCTCTGTTCCTAAAGACTGCGATAAGATTCTTGCTAACGCAAGAGAAATGGGCAATGATGCTCGTCCGAGAAAGAGCGCAGAACTTAGCAAACTTCAGTGGGTAAAGGTTTTGGTAGGTATGCCGCTTTATTCATTCCCCGAAGTTGCAAAGATGGAAGAGTTCTACGAACTTGCAATGAAGGAAAAGAACACTCGTCAGGGCGTACACCTCCTTTGGGAATGGCGCGAAGAGCTTCCTTCTCCGCTGCCTGAATCCACTTGGACTCCTACAGAAAGAGGTACCGCAGCAAAGGCATATTCTCAGGCTTACAATGATGCTGCACGTGCTGCATTTGATAAGTGCTACAAGGCAGGCATAATCCGTATGCTTGATGACCAGTCCGGCGCAATGCTTTATATTGCAGATGAAAGAAAGCTTGAAAACCTTGAGCTTCACGGTTCCATTGCAGAAAAGAAAGCTCAGCTTGATATGCTCCGCATGAACCTTTGGAGCGATCCTTCTACTACTATCAAGCTTAACGCCTTTGGTAACGCAAGCGATAAGACTCCTGTTGAAAGAGTTTGCGACAACATTATCCGTTTCTACAATATTGTTACTGCTATCAAGAAGCAGGCGGAAGTTCTTGACAAGTTTGATTCTCTTTCCAGCGGCTTTGCAAATGTAGAGTTCTACGTTAACGCTTTGTTTGCAAACCTTATTTACGAGCAGGGCTTTGATATCAAGTTCCGCAAGTCCGAGCTTGACTACTCTCCTGTTAAGCTGTTTGATAAGATGAGCTCTTCTCCCTATGTAGATTATGAAATCTACAAGGCATTCTGCGGCATTGTTGACGGTGTTCGCAGCGATATCAGCGCTCAGTTTGACCGTGCAAGAATGGCACTTCTCGGCGCAGACGGTAACCTCAATGCAGAGGCTGTCGATGCAAAGGCGGCTGCTCTTAACGCAACCCTTACCAAGATGCAGGGTGTATTGGCAACTCTTACAGAGCAGATTTCACGCACTCCTATGGAACAGCGCGGCGCTTTGGTTGAGACAATGGAATTCTATTCTAAGTCTGTTGAAATTATCAACGACCGTTTGAGAGCAATCGGCAAATAATTAAATTAAGTGTATCAGAACAGGGGTGTAAACTCCTGTTCTGATAATTAAAGGAAAAATTATGGCTATAGATAAGAATATCGTAACATTTGAAGAAAAACTAATAAGATTTGAAAAAGAAATAGAAGAAGCTAATGAGAGACAGAATACAACACGTATGAAGGCTCGCAATTTTATGTTTTTTCTTATTTTAGGTGCGGATGAAAAAATCAAAAAGGTATTGGAACGCAAAGTGCGTGACCTTTTGTGCAATCCTGATGCATGCGAGTTTTGGGAGATTGATGATTCTTCAGATAATGTATCTTATGGAGAGCAGTTTGAAGAAGTATTGTCCGCGGCGTCTAACAAGCATGTAGACGTAGTTGATTTGAATAATATATTTCTTTGTCCTGTAGTTTTTGTCAAAGACAGAGCAGTAAAAAATCTTGTTCCGATACTCGATTCTATAGGAAAACATGCGAGGAGCTTGGGCAGAAATGCCATTTGGCAGCCTTTTACGGTTATACACAGAAGTGTATCGCAGTACAAGAACATTTATCAGTCGCTTGAACAGATGAAAAACTTCCTTAGTAATAAGGAATACGGCGCAACAAACCGTTGTTGCTTGCTCGGAGACCAGGATGCAAACGGATTTGCGGTACCGCTTGAGAACATCATGCAGACTATCGCAATGACTGTTGTACTTCAAAATGTGGATAAAAAGACTGCCGATGCTGACAAACCGCTTTTGAACAGTGCAAGCATGCAAATCGCGGATAATTTGTTTTTTACTGCGAGAAATGCAGCTGTTACAAATCCTATCCGCAGCTTAATTTTCCAGCGAATGTGCAGTGCGATAGACTTTTTCTCAGGTAAAACAGATGAAGACAGCCGCATGGCAGCCTCGAAGATTAACTATTCTTTCTTGGCACCGTATCTTTCTGCTCATTTTGAAAAACTTCCAAAAATAGACGGTAAAATCACCTTTTTCCCATTGTATGCCGTTATGGACGGTCCTGATTTTAAAAAGCGTCTTGAGGATGTTATATCACAGTTTTATACTAAACCTCTCACCGGCGGAGAGAAAAAAGGCGAGCTTCTTTGGAATGCAAAAAGCGGTTTTTTAAAGGAATACTTTAAAGGCAACGGCTCACTTTCCTATCTTCGTGAGGTGGTTGAAGGCAAGGAACTTTCTTCAATTTTAAGACAGAGATCAAGTTTCCAAGGCTTCGAGATAGAGCCTCCACTTCCTAAAAAGTCAAATATCAGTGCTTTCACCAGCGGCATGTATGCCAATGCAAGAAGGTATTGTAATGATGAAGTGGAAAAAGGCAGTATCAGAGCACTTGATGATCTTGCTGAATATATCGCTTCAAAACAGACATTGCAGGCTATAGCCGAAGCAGAGGATATGCTGAAAAATGCGAAGGAGTGTATGCAACACCGAATTCGCGCATTGCGTGATGCGGAAACGATATTTGTTTTGGATAGCCTTATAGCGACCGGAGACACAACTGCTGATTTTGAAAAAGAGCAGAATAAATGGTTCAGTGATAAGGGTTCCAGCGGACATTACGGCAAATGGAATGACCGTTTTGATGCGATGCTTTGCGATATTCTCTTAGGAAAGGCTCCTGAGGATCGCAGTGCAATGCTTGATGTTTGCTATGATGTTGTTAAGGGCGATATTGGCTCAAACACCGATTATTTGATTGAACTTAATAGAGAGTGCAATCGCGACAGCAACCGTGCAAACGAATTTGCTGCAATTGTAGAAAAAAGTTGGTGCTATACGCTTCGCTTTGTAAAACGTTCTGAGGGCAACGATGCTACCTGTATTATCGGTGACAGTGATTATGCATTCTGCAGAACACTTAGCGAAAAATTCCATGCAACCGTATTTGAAGTGCCAAACTTTGACCGTATTGACGTATTGCATATTTCTGCTCCGTTCTCTCTTGAAAACTTGATGGAGTGGGAGCAGATAGAAAAAGTAGGGGGTGCTGAATAATGAAACCATTGTCCGATTTTAAAGGGCGCTGGGACAGTACCACTCAGCGTATTAAATTCACTTGGAACGCAAAAGCAATTGAGAAGGATGGATATATTGTAATTGTCGCTATAAGCGGCGAAGGCGATTCCATCAGCCTCAACTCCAAAACATATTATGGTGGCGATATCCGCTGTATTGAAGGGCAGGGCGACTCAATATCTTTGCCGGTGCCTGCGGGTTCGCGCGGTGTATACAAGGCGGTATTTTGCGGAATTTCTGCATTAAATGCATCCGAGGCAAACGATGCCGCTGTGCTTGACTATTGCAAGTCCAATCCCGAATGCCTTATCTCAGTAATGATGGGAAAAGCTGAACTTTCCTGGACAGAAAAATGTGTTAAGCAAGATTTTGTTAAAATGGTTGAGATAGAAATCACCAGTAATTTTGAGATCGAACCGGGCGTTCTGGGATACCAGTATGCAAAAGACGGTGTAAATATAAAACTGCCGTTCCCAGGTAAGATTGAAGCAAGAAAACGCAAAAAATATCCGCCAATATTAATACCGAAGGATTGTGATGTTGCGGTTGTTCCGTGCGATCCACAGTTCGGCGGCAATTTGGTTATACAAAAAAAGAAAAAGAGTATTTTTGGTTTCTGAAAGGAATATAGCAATGGGTTATTATCCTATTAAATGTATAAGATGTGCACATATTTCAACAAACGATGAGGTTTTGTTTGATACACAGGACGTTGTTGGAACAATGGGCGGTGCATTGTCAAAGGATACTTCCGGACTGGTTGATGACCAAAATAGAACGGCCGCCTCCTTATTTAGTGACGATGACGATGATGACAATAAAAAGGGCAACAAGAAGGAAAAAATGCCCCAATATATGTCAATAAATGAACTCGTAGAGTACTCTGATAAAAATGGACTTGCTGAATGTAAGAAGCATTATCAGATCGTAAAGATTACTCCCGATTTTGCAAACGTGCCCTCTGCTGCTGTTGATGAAGGTGTTCTTGTGGGGGTTAGCTTCCAAAAAAGCAAAGGTGCTGCTATTGTAAGAGCCAGCAGGCGTTTTTGCCCGTATTGTAAGTGTGAGATTCCTACGCTGTCCGGTTCAATGCCCACCTACAATGTTACTATCATGGGTACCAGTGCATCCGGTAAAACAGTTTATCTTAGCGCGCTCAACTGGCTTTTAGGTCAAGGAGAAGTAAGCCCCGGTCCCGGTAGATTAACATGTATTTCTGCAAACAGAGCCAACGCTGAGTTTGTAAACAGATCAAATTTGTTATTTGAAGAGGGAACTCTTCCCGGTACAACGCAGATCATTATGACCGAGCCTCTTGTTGTACAGATGACATATTCTGTAAGATGCGGCAAGGAAGTCAGACACAAGCGTTGCCTTTTCTCGATTGCTGATATGCGCGGTGAGGACCTTATAGCTCAGGATGGCGACAACTTAATGCTTCGCGGTGAGTACTTTGCAAGCTCTGATGCTTTTATGTTGCTCATCAGCCCGCTTAATATCAGCCGTATCAGCCGCACACTTCAAATCAAAGGCGAGGCAGGCGGTAGCGGTATTCATCAAACTCTTATGTCCAATATAGAGAGTTATATTTTGCCGCACTTTGAAAATCATGCAATTAGCAAGCCGACAGCAATTATGTTGTCAAAGTGTGATATTTTGATGAACACTCCTGACAGAAAAAATGCTGATAAACTTAACATTCCGTTGCACAATCCTGTAGTTGCGGCAGAAAATCCCAATGGCAAATTTACAGGTACATATTTTAATGTGCACAACAGAGGCACACAAGAAGTTTTGCGCATGGATAATACATTGCTCAATTTCTTGCACGATACCTTCCCCAATTCGTATTACACTTCGTTTTCTTCGCTTGGTAAAAACGTTGATATTGAAGAAGACGAGAATTATGTTGAAAGAGTTACAAACCCCAATTCCATTCGTCCTATCCGCGTAGTTGACCCTGTTGTATATATATTGATCAAACTCGGCTTCTTACCGGAACTTTACAGGACCGAGAATGCGGGCGACAGTAAAGAGAAAAAGGCCAATAATGACAGAGTCATGATGGAATGGTGGAATAGAAAGACTATTCAAGGAGGCTAATATGTTAGGACAACATATATTTGTTCGTTGCAAAAACGGACAAGGTCATGCCGGCACATGGACCGCGGATATGACTCCAAACATTGTGGATAAAGAAGTTGTCAAAAACTTTATAGAGCCGCGTTGTAACATAGAGGAGGCATTTGCTTACCGCACCATGGTTAACGGCAACAATGTGTTGCGCATATATCGCGTTGGCGACAGTATTGTTGTTACACGTACTTTTTGGGAGAGTGACCGTCTTACCGATGCTTCTTCAAGAAAAGGTGCGTATTCTGTAAGCTATATTGTTACCGACGAGGAAATAAAGCGTTATGCAGTGGATTTCGGCGGTGCATTTGCTCCTACATGCTTTGAGACATACAATGATCTTGTTGAACGTGTCGGTTCCGGTTTGGTTAAGATAAACGGTAACTATGACTTGTTCACACATCCGGAGTTCGCGTATGACTCTTCGATATTTGCCAAAGTTGGCATAAATGACAAGAAAACATTTATCACTTTCATGAACGGTATATATACCGCGCTTGAGGAGAACCGTCAGCTTGCAGTTTTGCTTCCTGCGTCATTGAGAAGCGCTTGGGAAGAAAACGGCGACGACACCGCAGAAAAATTTGCATTCAATGTCATGAAACTCTTGCCGCCGCTTACCCGCGTGCACTTTGGCATGGCATCGCATTGGGGATGTCAGCTTAATGATATAATGGTAAGCGATATGCATCTTATTATGGTGCATCCGGAAAAAGTTGAGGATCTCGGTGCAATCAAGCGTGAAGGTATAATGTTGCTTGACCTCGATACCGGCGCGCATACTGCAAATATTGAAGAAAAAACAAATGCATATTTTGAGTTTGTTTGGAATTCTTTGAATGATCTTGGTGCTGTTGAGGCATATTGGGAATCTGTGCTTTCGAGATATCGCAAACTTCTCAGATTAAAGCCGAGAAGTATATATCCAATGGAGTGCGTTTTCCTGATGGACAAGGTCTTAGAGGAAAAATACTCCGACCGTGGCCGTTTGCTTAGAGCATTTTTAATTGCTTCCGGTGAATTTGCTGGTGCAGGAACGCTCGTACCTGATGCAGAGGAGTTTTTAACAACATCTTTGCAGACGCTTAAATTTACTCCCGAAACGATTGATGCAAAGGTAGAAGAGGCACTTTGCAAGCTCATGGTAGAAGATATTCAGCCAACCAAGCATCAAGCGTACGAATATGCGCATTTGCTGTCGCTTTGCGAGGTTGGAAAAGCAAGCGACAATACCGTAGAGGCGTTGTGCAATGAAATAGACAAAGAGGAAAGAGCTGCGGCAAATTCCTATGATGCATACCTGAAAGAAAAGAGCAATATAGCCGCCGACAAGATAACTGTTCAGATGGTTAAGTTCTTGTGCGGACTCTTTTCACGTCTTGTAGCCAACGAGGAGTTTGACGAACTTTTCCAGAGCGTTGTTGACTGCATGAAAAACTGGAGCAGCGCTTTGATTTCTGCAGGAAATGCAGACTTGCTGATGCCCTTTATAGAGTCTTCGGCACTCTGCCTTAAAAAGAAGAGCGTTGCACAGAATGTTCGCAAGATTGCTTGTAATTTCTTGTTTGAATGTGAGAAGGCGATTGCAAAGCATAGAGAAGTATGCTCTGAACTTTTGTTCCGTGAAGAAAAGCGAGTTTATAATGCAATTGACGCATCTGACGTTTCAGCGGATGAAAGATTGCAGGACTATGCATCAAAGTTCTTTGAAATCCTTACCTCTGCGGAGATTGGTGACGAGAAACTGTTTGGCACATGGTGCGAGCGTTTCTTCAGACTTGCGTTTGTAAATAAAAACCAAGTCGGTGACAATGCTATTGTGGTATATAAGACACTGACCGAGCGGTTGAAAAATGATTCCGGCAGTTTGGTTTCTGTTGTTCTTGCATCGTGTGAGAATGTTCTTACTCAGATCGCTGAAATGCCAAGTGTATGGGATATTGTTAAGGTCGGCGATACACTTCTTTTGATGGAAACTCTTAACATGCATATTCTTGAGCAGTATATTCCTTCCGCAAAGCATATTGATTGTGTGATGCCGCTTTATAACAAGGAAAAATACGGTACATATTTTGCACTCGAATACTATGTTCGCAAGACCGGTGCAGAAGCTCGCAACGGTATTTACAAGGCAATGGCAAAGAACGAGCTTTTGTCAAAGTTCTTCTTGCATTTGCTTTACACCGGCAAGGCTTTTTATGCAGAGCCTGAGGCGTTGCTTCGTTCAAGTCATTCCGATAAGGTAAAGGGAATGATGGCATCCAAGCTTCTTGTAAACAAAGAATATGCTACCGATGATGCAAAGAATTATTTTAAGACCTGGTATACAGAGTCTTTGAAAAAGGAAATTGTAGCTTTGTCAAATGAAGAAGGCGGCTCTGTTGCAGTTATCAATAGAGTGTTGGCTGAATACGGCTTGCTTTCGTCCGTTGCTACATCGCCGCTTGGCTTTAATGAAGTCGCAAAAGCTGTATTGGACAGCGCGGCAAGTAATGTATTTGCATCAATCAGAGATGAAAACATTACCCTCATTGATATTGATGTTATTAATAGAATTATTAATATTTCAGAGGGATTTGCAGACGACAAAAAGCCGGCAAACCTCAGGAATTATCAGCTTGTTCAGCATGTTGACAATGTGTTTATGAACAAGCCACTTGAAGAGATTGATGCTGTTTGCTCAAGACTTGAGAGTGACGAGGACAAAAAGACCGTTTGCCTGCGACTCAGAAATAAGCTCCTTAAGATTACATCGGATCAGGAGAAAACAAGGTGTTTCTGGATTTATTATTTCTTAGTAAAAGGCAGAATTCAAAACGCAAACGTATTTGCAGTTAACGACTATATTTCCGCAAGGGGATATAATGACTTAGCGGACACAGACGTATGCAGCAAACTTGTTGAATTGCTTTTGAATTTCAGCAAACGCGCATCCGGTTTTGAGCGCATGGTGGCAAATGCGGTCTTGGCTTTTGTCTATGATAAAGTGGCGCGCAATCCACAGGCGTTTGAAAAGAGTCAGATGTTCTTCCGACTTGACGCATTGCGTGAGAAGGATTATTTCATCAGTTCCGATTTGTATGCTATGTGGAGAGCTCATGTAGCTTCGCGCAGTAATCTGCGTTTTGACGGAAAAATGCTTGGTTTGTGCCTTGCCGCTTCTGTTATATGCTTTGGCATTGGAATATTGGCATATTTGATGTTGAGTGCACTTTGCAAATCAAGTACTGCTTTGATGTTTATAGTGGGAATTTCTATTTTTGCAGTTCTTGTAGCAGTTGATATTTTGCTTTTCCCGAAGAAAAAGAAAGATCGGTCCGTTCCGAGAGGCGGTCAAGGTGACCGCGGCGGACGCCCGCGCCACGCAAGACCTGTCAATGCTCCGATGCAGCAACCTGGTGACTTTTCAAACATGGGTGATTTTTCCATGCCGCAAGATCAGCCTGCATCCAGACCTCAAAGAAAACCCACAAGGAGGAGATAAAATGCAAATTAAAAAATTAAGTTGTTTTTTGCTCGCAGTTCTTTTGGCCGTTTCTGTTATGGCAGTTTCGGCATTTGCAACAAAAGAGGATGTTTCACCTGAAAATGATGAAATTTCGGATAAAACAGATGAAACTGAAACTTTAGATGACGCGTCCGATGCTAACCCTGAGCAAACAGATGCGGCTACCGATGTTAATACTCCTGAAACAGCCGACAAAACAACAGAGGCACCTGCTGCAACTGTAGAATTGGAATTCGATGTTCCTTCTTCTGCAATAGAAGCAGCATTGATTGTAGAAAAAACTGAAAACGGCTGGAAAGTTGTTGAATTAAAGACATTTGATGATGACAAGAAAGAACCGGTAGTTGTTGTAATTGATTCTGAAAAAGATTCATCTTTTGTAGATTTGACGCTTCAAAAGGTAAAGGTTGAAGTTCAGTCTGAACCTGAAGTGGATACTAAAGTTGAAACACAAACTACAACTGAAGTTATAACCACCGAAGAAACAACTGAAGCAGAAACCAGCACAGAAACTGATGAAAACGCGGATGAGCCAAGCGACACCACTGCTACTGATTCTGCGGAAACCACTACTGCAGCTACCACTGCAACTACCACTGCAGATACAGTGGATGCAGAGGTTGAAGCAGAAGCGGAAGAAAAAGAGGAAGTTGAAAAGTGGGAAGTCGTAAGTGAAAAGCATTATAATAATAAGCTTTTACTTATTCCGGTTATCATTATTTCTTTCTTGATCGTTGCTGCTTTGACAGTTCTTGTAAATGTTATAATTATCAAAATTCGTAAAAAATAAGGAGAAGTGTAATGAGAAGGAGCGGACTTGCTTTACACATATTTATAACTGCGGTAGTGGGCGTTGGCTTTTATATTCTGGGAGAACTTTTGCTTCCTGTTTTAACTAAAGTGATATGGCCTCCGCTTGGAATAGCGTTGTACTTTTTGTTGTTCGGCGTTGTTATATACACGATATCCGTTATAATGTGCAAAGCTCGCGGTGACTATGCCGCATGGGAGAAAAAGAATCTTTCTTCTGTTGTCAGCACTGCATGGAAACGCGCAGTGTTGGGACTTGTGGTGCTGTTTATAGCATCAGGCGCATTTGAGTTTTTGTATGAACTTGAAAAACGCAATTACACCAAGCCTTCTTCTTATGTTTTTGTTATTGATGACTCCGGTTCAATGACCGGATCTGACCCACGGATGCAGCGTGTTGCTGCTATCGATGCCATAATGGCAAAAGAGGCTGCTGATTTTCCGTATGCGGTTTATCGTTTCACCGGTGAAGTTGAACTTGTGCGAGATATGGCTCCCTACCAGCAGGGCGAGATTATAGAGTTTAATCCTACAGGCGGAACCGACATCGTGCTTGCACTTAGCAGAGCTATTGATGACATAAAAGCAGGAACATTAAAGGGCGGAACTGCTCCCAAAATTTTGCTTTTGAGCGACGGAGACTCATCT
>SVRG01000024.1 GCA_015064965.1 Oscillospiraceae bacterium | reverse complement strand
ATACGGCCAGGAACTCTGGAACTATACCGCAACTAATGATGAATGGGCAATGGGCACTTTCGGACTTACTGCTGTTGGTGCTGATATGAGCGCTGCTATGGTTAATATAGGTATGCTTCAGTTCGACAATCTCAAGGTTACCGCTATCGGTGACGTCGGCGATCACCTTGCAAACGGTGGAGCTCTTGCTGACTATAAGCCTACTGTGGCTTCGAATCCTGTTAAGGTTGATAAAGTTAACGAGGATGACATTGACTTTACCAAGGACGAGTATGTTCTTTATGAAAATGATTTTTCGGATCCTGAAACCTTAAACGGCTTTGTACAGGCTCGCGGAACTTGGGTAATTAAGGATGGCAAACTTTGCTTGGAATCTACTGAAGAGGGCAAAGTGTTCTCGTTTATTGCTTATAATGCTGATGAAACCGGCTATATCGGACTTGTTTCGGATTATACCATTGAAGCTGATCTTTACGGCGTTCAGGCTGCTGCCGGCGTGCTTTCGTATGTAGACCTTGGACTTTTCTCCGGTGATTCGGACAACTCTTTCCATGGTTATCTCTCTTTCGCAAGTAATGATGCTACTAAGGCTGCTATCGGCGCGAGCGATGTATCCGGTACATATGCGAATATCAAGGTAAGTGGCGGCGTTCTTACTCCCGGCAATAATTATCACATTGTGATCAATCATCTTGACGGCAAGGTTTCCTTCTCGTTTACAGATATCGATAGCGGAGAACTTGTTTATGAGCATACAACTGTAGCGGATAAGTATTCCAACGGTTCGTTTGGCTTCCGTATGAGAGCGAACAATGGCGGCAATATAAATGCATTGATCAATCCTGAAGACGGTTCTGAAAATCCTGCACCTGCATATTTTGATAATTTCAAGGTTACAGTTACAGGCACGGAAGCGGCTCTTATCAATGCTGGATATGCTCCCAATGCAGAAATCGTTTATAATATTGAAGATGAAGCGCCTGTAGTTGGTGAAGAAACTTCTGCTGAAACAACAGCTGACGTTACGACACCTGCTGAAACTACAGCAGGAACCGTTGAAACGCCTGAAGAAAGCGGTTCTTTTCCTGTAGTTGCTGTTATAATTGCGGTTGTGGCAGTTGTTGTAATTGCAGTGGTGGCTATAGTTGCTAAAAAGAAGAAATAAGTATTAAAATCCGCGGAGAAATCCGCGGATTTTTTACAAAGTGGGGAATTTATCCTAAAAAAGACGGCTTTTGCCGTCTTTTTTATTTTTTGCAAGAAAAAGCAATTTTTTTGTAAAAACCCTTGCATTTTCTATTCATGTATTATATAATAAAACCATAAGTGGGGAAAAATGGGTTAAAAAACCACAAAAGTGCATCAAAAAGGGGGATTGAAACGGTGGAAGGCAAGCAGACATTTGTTGGCGAGTATCGTCACTCGCTTGACTCAAAGAACCGTTTATTCATCCCTGCAAAGTTTCGCGAATTGCTCGGCGAAAATTTCGCCATTTCGCGCACAAGCGAAAAATGCCTCCTTCTTTTTTCAGAGGATGAATGGATGCATTACACAGATAAGCTTTTAAACGGTGTCCCTGCTGATACAAAACTCCTTGCTCGCCGTCTCTTTTCGCAAACCACATATGCAACTCCGGATGCGCAGGGAAGAGTAATTGTTCCGGCAAATCTTTGCGGACTTGCCGAACTTCAAAAAAACGTTGTTATCGTCGGCGTTGGTAATCACGCTGAAATATGGTCCGAAGAAAACTGGCAGGCGTTCAGTGACGAATACAGCGATGAAGCTGTTGCTGAAATGTTCAGCGCTCTCGGCTTCTAAGGAGAACCGGAATGGAAGAAATAAAGTTTTCTCATGTTTCGGTATTGCTGCCGGAATGCATACATGGGCTTGACATAAAACCTGATGGTATATATGTAGACGGAACTACCGGCGGTGGAGGACATTCGCTTGAAATAGTAAAACGACTCACCAAGGGCGGAAGACTTATCGCAATAGACCGTGACACTGATGCGCTGAAAGCGGCGGCGGAAAGATTGAAAGAATATGCCGATCGCGTTACTTTTGTGCATAGCAACTACAGTGAAGTTTCAAATGTACTTGATAGTTTGGGTATCGAAGAAATCGATGGAATACTAATGGATCTTGGTGTTTCTTCTTACCAATTGGATACTGCAGAACGCGGCTTTTCATACATGCATGATGCACGTCTTGACATGCGAATGAACCGTGAAGATGCAAAAAGCGCTTATGAAGTTGTAAACGAGTATTCTGAAGAGGAATTGCGCCGTATAATTTTTGAATACGGAGAAGAAAAGTTTGCAAAAAACATAGCTGCAAACATTGTGAAAAAAAGAGCTGAGGCGCCGATAATTACTACGCTTGAACTTGCAGAGCTTATAAAAGCATCGATGCCCAAGGCAGCTCGCGAAGGCGGACATCATCCTGCCAAAAGAACATTCCAGGCGATACGTATAGAGGTAAATGAGGAACTTTCGCTGATACCGCCCACGATTGAGGCGGCGACAAAAAAACTTAAAGTCGGCGGAAGAATAGCGATAATAACCTTCCATTCCTTGGAAGATAGGTTGGTTAAACAAAAATATGCGACACTTGCAACCGGATGCACTTGTCCAAAAGAGTTTCCGATATGCGTGTGTAATAACAAGCCTAAACTAATGGTTGTAAACAAAAAGCCGATAACGGCCAGCAATGAAGAACTTGAGGTGAACCCTCGTTCCAGAAGTGCAAAACTTCGCGTTGCTGAAAAATTATAAAATCGGGGGATAACATGAACGCACAGACATCAAACATGCATAGATATGGCACATCGGTACGTGACATAATTGTGGCAAAGGCTATTCAAAACGGATACAATCCTTATTGCAAAAGCACTGATGTGGGTGCGAGACGTGTTACTGCGGATATGAAAGAGAAAGTTAAGCATATCGCGGTTCCCGAGACAAGAGCGGTTACTGCAAAGCAAAAGGCGGTTGTGAGAGAAGTTTCTGCTGCTCCTGCCAAAAAAGAAAACCGCCCTCGCAGAGAAGTGATTTCCATTGAGAATTTTGAAATTGTTACAAGAAGAACACGTTCGCTTTCTCTTGGTATGATAGTTTCTGTGCTTGTTACTGCTATGGTTCTTGCTATGGTGGTATACAGCGGCTCGTTTATAAACGAAGAAGCAAGACGCTATAATGAACTCAGCGGCACATTGGCAGCACTCAAGGAAGATGATAAGAATTTGTCTCTCGCGCTTGAAGAGAAGAATGACATTGAGATTATAGAGAATATCGCGCTCAATGAACTTGGTATGGTTGCTGCAAATGCTACTGAACAGGGGTATCTTTCTCTGTCTGCAGGCGATTCTGTAAAAGTATATGATGTGAATAATGAGGACACATCTGTTACTGTTAATTTGCTTAATACATTTGGGGAGAAAATAAGCGATTTTCTGGAATATCTTGATTGAATTTGAATATTATTTAAAGAGGATATTCTGCTGATTAAAGGAGTATTATAATGGCGCAAAAGAATGTGAACAGTGTAATTGCTAAAAGAAGCGTTATATTGCTCACTATTTTTGCGCTTTTTTCCGTTTTGCTCGCTTGGCGCATATTTAAAATGCAGTTTTTTGAATATGACAAGTATCAGCAAGAGGTAATTGATCAGATAACTGTCGAAAACTCCGTAAAAGCAGAGCGCGGCATAATATATGACCGCAACATGAATGTAATTGCAACAAATCAAACAACATGGCGCGTTTTTATTTCGCCGGCGGATATTCAAAGTGCAGAATATTTATCGGCTGTAGAACGCGCTGTTTGCAGTCTTAGATATACTGATGAATTTGCTGCTGTGACAGTTGCGGGTACTCAAAACGAGCTTATTGCTAACGGTCTTTCTTCAATTCTTGGTGTTGACCGTGAAGTTATACTTGAAAAAGCAGCAAAACTCGGTAGACGTGACGAAACGATCAAAAAGAACGTGGATAAAGAAACGGCCGATAAGGTGCTTGCGTTTATAGAAGAGAACGGATTGGAACGCCAGATTTACCTTGAGGCGACAAATAAGCGATATTACACATACGGTAATTTTGCTTCTCAAACTGTTGGGTTTACAGGAGCGGACGGTCAAGGACTTTATGGCCTTGAATATGTATACAACAAAGAACTGACCGGTGTTGACGGCAAGTATATCACTGCGCAGGACGCTCGCGGCAATGAGATGGCATATGACTATGAGAGCTATGTGGCACCGATCCACGGGTACGATATGGTGACTACTATTGATGAGCGTATTCAACATGAACTTGATGCGCAGGTTATGGCTGCGGTTGAGGATCATGCTCCGCGAAACCGTGCTGTTGGCATTGCCATGAATCCTAAGACAGGAGCTGTTTATGCAGTTTCTGTTCAACCTGATTTCGATTTGAACAACCCATATACGCTCGACATACTTTCTCAAAACGCTCTGGAAGCGAGCGGATTTGAAGAGGGAAGCGACGAGTATGTTAATATGCTTGCATCGCTCAGACAGGTTATGTGGAGCAACAAGGCTGTGACAGAACTTTATGAGCCGGGTTCTACGTTTAAACCGATTACAACATCTATGGCACTTGAGGAAAACCTCGTAAAACCTACAGAAATGTTTACTTGCACCGGTGGACTTCGCGTACCCGGTTGGTCAAAACCGATTAGCTGTCATAAAAAAGGCGGTCATGGTACGGTTACTTTTGCACGTGGACTTCAGCAGTCGTGTAATCCTGTTCTTATGAGTATTGCTGCAAGAGTTGGCGTGGAGAAGTTTTGCAAGTATTTTGAGGCGTTTGGATATCTTGAGAAAAGCGGAGTTGATATTTCCGGAGAAGCGGAAACAATTTTCTTTAACCCAAGCACAATGAGCAATGTTGACCTTGCAGTAGCATCGTTTGGTCAGCGCTTTAAAGTTAATCCTATAAATCATCTTACGGCGATTTGTACAATTGCTAACGGCGGATATCTTGTAACACCTCATTTGGTGGATAAGTTTATAGACGATGACGGAAATGTTGTCTTTGAATATGATGACAGCTACAAACGTCAGGTTATAAGCACTGCGACAGCGACAACTGTTACAGAGATTCTGGAAGCAGGTGTTTCCGGTGATGGCGGAGCGAAAAACGCTTATGTAAAAGGGTATAAAGTAGCAGCAAAAACCGGCACATCAGAAAAATTTGACGGAACATCAAATGCTACAAAAGAGGATGAAGAATTTAAAGCACGTATTAGCTCAACAGTGGCATATGCACCTGCTGATAACCCGCAGATTGCGGTTATTATCATGGTTGATGAGCCTACTGGTGACAGCGTGTACGGAAGTGTTGTTGCAGCCCCCTATGTTTCGGCATTTCTTGCAAATGTTTTGCCGTATCTCGGAGTAGAAGCCGAGTATACAGACGATGAACTCGCTACTGTTCAGCATACTGTTGCGCGGTATATAGGACAGAATTCTGATAAGGCAAAAGAGAGTATTGAAAGTCTTGGTATAAAGGTGGAAATAATAGGCGGAAGCGGCGAAGTTACCTCTCAGGTGCCTAAACGCGGCAGTGTGATTTCTACTGAAAGCGGAAAGATTATTCTTTATACAAACTCTGCAGATCCCGAAAGCAGAGTGGTCAAAGTTCCTTCTGTTCTGGGACTTACGGCTGCTGAGGCAAATAGCAAAATAATTAACGCAGGTCTCAACATCGCAATTAAGGGCGCCCAGAATTACGATAAAGGAAGCGGAGCCATTGTTACTTCTCAGGACTACGCTCCGGGAGAAGCGGTGCCTTACGGTACTGTAATCAGCGTTGAGGTATTGCATCTCGACGGTTCTGATGACACTTACGGATATAACGAAGATTAAAAACCATACGGAAGTTTAAATATTATAAATATTAAACTTTCGGAGGGGTTATGCTTTTATCTGAACTTTTTGTTGGAACAGATATTAAAACGGATAAAAAAATTGAAACTTGTGCCGTTGTATATGATTCTCGCAAAGTTGTGACCGGCAGTGTGTTTGTTGCCATCAAGGGAGATAACACAAACGGTGAAGAATACGCATTTGAGGCGGAGAAAAACGGTGCGGTCGCCTATGTTGGCGAGAATTTAATAGATGGTCTGGAAATTCCGCAGTTTATTACAATAAATGCACGGCGAACGCTTGCGTTTATGTGTGCCAATTTTTATGGAAATCCGCAAAATAAGTTGCGCGTAATCGGTGTAACCGGTACAAACGGCAAAACTTCAACCGCGTTTTTGCTAAAAACTGTTATTGCACATGGTGGGTATAAAGTTGCACTATGCGGCACTGTAAAGTGCATGATAGGTGAAGAGGAGTATATCCCAAAGCTTTGCAAAGATTCTGAGATTAATTTTCAAACAATGACAACGCCCGATCCGGATGTGCTCTATATGTTAATGCGGGACATGGTCGAAGATGGTGTTGAGGTTCTTGTGATGGAAACCTCATCGCATGCACTGGCGCTTGAAAAACTAGCACCCATACAGTTTGAAATTGGTATATTTACAAATCTTACAGAGGAACATCTGGACTTTCACAAAAGCATGGATAATTACCTTTTGGCTAAGGCAAAACTTTTTAGTCAGTGCAAAAAGGGAATATTTAATATCGACGATGCGTACGCGCAAAGAGTTATGGATGCTTCTCGGTGCGAGAAAATCACTTACGGAATTAAAAACCGTGGTGACTATTTTGCAGAGAGCATAGTAACAAAAACGGTTTATGGAAGCGAGTACATTTTGCATTCTGCAAATTCTCGTTTTAAAATAAAAACTCAGATTCCTGGAGATTTTACTCTGTACAATACTTTGGCAACTGCTGCGGCAGCAAGAGAGTTTTCGATAAATTTGATAACAGTTCAAAATGCGATATATTCTTTGAACGGTATTTGCGGGAGACTTGAACGAGTAAAACTAGGATTTGAAGGAAACGGTATTTCTGTTTTTATAGATTATGCGCACACACCGTTTGCGCTACATAGCTTGCTTAGTTGTGTATCCGGCTTTCGGGAACGTGATCAAAGAATAGTAACACTTTTTGGATGTGGCGGTGACCGTGATAAAGACAAACGTGCAGTTATGGGTAGAATAGCGGTAGAAGAAAGCGATTTTGTCATCATAACCAGTGATAATTCACGAAGCGAGAATCCGTCCGATATTATCGAGGACATTCTACAAGGTGTTGGAAATGCCAATAATTATATAGTTATAGAAAACCGCTGCAAGGCGATTGAATATGTAATAGAAAATGCCATGGCGGGTGATATTATACTGCTAGTAGGTAAAGGACACGAGCAGTATGAAATTGACAAGGATGGAATGCATCCGTTTTCCGAAATTGAAATTGTCGAAAACGCAGTTAAAAAAAGACGATAAAACAAGAAAGGAGTGCAAATATGAGAATTCAGTTGAAACTTGGTAATGTTACGGTAAAAGAACTTGCAGAACTTATGCAGGCAGAACTTTATTGTGCATCGTGTAATGCAGAGGATTACGAAATTGCACTTCTTGTTAATACGGTTGGCGAGATATCGCAAAATACGCTTTTTATAGTTGATGAAGACAACTCGCTTAATGAAATGATGGCAGCAGCTAAAAACGGAGCATTTTCTGTTCTGTGTACGAAGGCACCGACTTCTCTTGAAAAGATTCCTGATACTGCTGTTATAGTTTGCGATAATATGAATCGCGCTATTGAGCGTTTTGCTAAACAGTATGTAAAACGCAATGGTCACAAAACAATAGCACTTACCGGGGCAAAAGGCAAAACCCGTACCGGCGAGTTTGTTTACTCGGTTCTTGAGGAAAAATATAATGTATTTGCTGCGATAGACAAGAGAGAAGTGGAGAAAAGTGATGCTCTTGCTCTTTTGAATATACCGACTGATACGGATTTCTTCCTTGCCGAACTTAAAATCAGGGATAAAAAGGATATTTTGCGACTCGCTAATATATTTGATACAGATGTCGGTATAATTACGGAGCTAAAAAGCGTGTATGGCGACGCAGCTAATGTAGATGTTCTTGCCGGACTTAAAACCGGAGGAGAAATAGCGTTTTGTGCCGAGGATGATGTGCTGTCATTGCTATGCGAAAAAGATGTTGCTACCGATACTGTTTCGGTGAATACCATTGATGCCTCGCTTCATGCTGAAAACATCTGTAAAAAAGATGGAAGTTCAGTATTTGATATAGTAGGTGCTGATATGCGTATTGACGGAGTTGAAATCCCGTTTTCAAGCGAAGACGATATAAAAAGTGCGCTTTTTGCTGCATTGATCGGCATTAAATACGACGTCACTTTAGAAAAAATCCGTACCGGTCTTAAAAATTGCCACTCACCTGAACACGGTGTAAAAGTTTTTACAGAGAAAGGCGTAACTTTTATAGTGGATACTTCGTCAGCAACAGCTGATAGCGTTAAGGGCGATGTCGATTTTTTGTGTGATATCGCAAAGCGGCATGACGGTTCAAAAATGCTCGCGCTCGTGGGTGATATACGTGATTTTGGACAGGATACACGCACGCTTCATGAAAAAATGGGAGAGTATATTTTTAGCAGAAAGATAGACAAACTCTTCACATACGGTATAGCAGCCGAGCAGATTTGTGTTGGCGCTCGCCGCGCGGGAATGAGCCAGAGCGACAGTGTTGGAAATCTTGACTTGTTTTCTCCGATAAACAGTGCAGAGGCAATCGCCTCGGTGCTGGAAAGTGGAGATGTCTTGCTGGTTCGCATCGGTAGACAAAACGCTGCACATGAGATAGTGCAATATCTTTTAAAAAGTCTTGAAAATAAAAATTAAGGTTGGATTTTAATATGACTATTGTGTATTTAGCGGTTGCAGTGCTTGTTTTTCTGTTTACTGTACTTTCACTAAGAGTTCTTATCCCAAAACTTCGTAGTATGAAAATGGGACAAAAGATTTTGGATATCGGTCCTCGGTGGCATAAGTCAAAAGAGGGAACTCCTACAATGGGAGGTCTCGGTTTTGTTATTCCGACTACTTTGGTTTTGACGGCTACCATGATTTACATAAAGACAAGCGGGGAAAGCAGTTCTATATTATCTCTCGCGCTAACATTGTTGCTTGCAATCGGCAACTGTGTAATAGGTATCGTTGACGACCTTACAAAGTTTAAAAAGCAACAGAACGAAGGACTAACTGCTCCTCAAAAATTTGCTTTGCAACTTGCAATGGCAGGTGCCTTTATCGCACTTCTTAAACTTTACGGTAAAATAGACACAACTCTTGCAATTCCGTTTACAACACTTGAAATAGAACTTGGATGGTTTTACTATATTTTTGCACTTGTGTTTATCACCGGAATAATAAACAGCGTTAACCTTACGGACGGTATCGACGGACTGGCGAGTTCGGTAACTTTGGTGGTTGGTGCTTTCTTTGGGGTTCTTGCTTTTACCAGCGAAGGTGTTGAACTTGCTGCACTTTCTGCTGCGATGGTTGGTGCTACTCTTGGTTTTTTGATGTACAATTTTTATCCGGCACGTGTATTTATGGGTGATACTGGATCACTATTTTTAGGAGGACTTGTCGCAGGAGCGGCATTTATGATTAATAATCCGCTTATTGTAGCAATAGCCGGTATCATTTATATCTGCGAGGCGATGTCGGATATTATTCAGGTTGGTTTTTACAAGCTTACACACAAGCGCGTATTCAAAATGGCTCCCATACATCATCATTTTGAAAAATGCGGTTGGAGCGAAATTAAGGTTGTTGCAGTGTTCAGTGCGGTTACTGCGCTGTTTTGTGTGATTGCTTACTTTGCAAAATAATTTTTTGTTAACGGAGGCGGCAAATGAAAAATAATAAAAAGATTATAAATGCCGCACCTGTACCGGCTAATGGCGGCAAGAATACAGTTGCGTCGCGTGGGGCATTTAACCCTGATGAGTATAGGGTGGTGCGCGGCGGTGTTGACAATTTTTTGCTTTTCACAATACTGATTCTGCTTGCGTTCGGGTTGATTATGGTGTTTAGTGCAAGCTATGCAGATGCAAGAACAAGATATGGCGATAGCTATTATTTTATCAAGCGTCAAAGCATAATGGTTATTATCGGACTTGTCACCATGGTTGTTGCTTCAAGGCTGCGTATAACATTTTATAAAAATGCTGCGGTTTTGGCCTATGGATTTTCTGCTGTTTTGCTTTTTGCTGTGCTTTTTGCCGGTGATACTGGAGGAGGCGCACAGAGATGGATAGAACTTGGACCTTTGCGCTTTCAGCCGTCTGAAATGGCTAAATATTCGCTCATACTAATGCTGGCTTGGTACTATTCTAAATATGCCGAAAAAGCATTTGATATGAGAAATAATAAAAATGCGTATTTATACGGCACAATGATTCCGCTTGTGTTTATTGGCTTTATTTGCGTACTGGTTATGCTAGAAAAACATCTTTCTGGCATTATCATTATTGGTTGCATAGGACTTATGGTGATGTTTGTATCCGGCATCAAACTAAAACTGCTCGGCTTATTTGCGGCTATTGGCGTAGCAGGTGTTGCGGCTATAGCTATTTTTACTGATTATACAAAGCGAAGAATTGATATCTGGCTAAATCCAGAACAGTTTCCGAGAGAAGGCGGATGGCAGACTTTGCAAGGCCTTCGTGCGATAGGATCGGGAGGCTTGTTTGGACTTGGCTTGGGTAACAGTCGCCAAAAATACAGTTATGTTTCGCAGCCGCAAAATGACTTTATTTTTACAATTACCTGCGAAGAACTTGGATTTATTGGCGCGGCAGCGGTGATAGTGTTGTTTGGCTTGCTTGTGTGGCGTGGTGTTGTAATTGCGTTGCGCGCTCCTGATCGTTTTTCTCAGCTTGTGGCGGTTGGAATTACATTTAAGGTTGCGCTTCAGGTAATACTTAATATCGCAGTAGTGACAAATTCAATACCTAATACAGGCATCTCTCTTCCGTTTTTTAGCTATGGTGGCACGGCTATGGTTGTGCAACTTGCGGAAATGGGAACATTGCTTGCTATATCACGGCACACATTGGAAAAGAAATAGTTTTCTTCATTTTATATTATATATAGATGTTGTGAGTATGAGTTAAAGTCAAGAAAGGTCGAAAAATATGCGAGTTTTGATGACTGGTGGCGGAACGGGCGGACATGTGTATCCTGCGCTTGCTATTGCTTCTGTAATAAAACAAAACAATCCCGACGCTGAAATTGCTTTTGTCGGTACGCCTACCGGAATGGAGAACAAACTTGTCGGCGCTGCAGGGTACAAAATGTACCATGTTGATGTAAAAGGCTTTCGCCGTAGTTTGTCATTGAAGAATTTCAAAGCACTTTATCTTGCGCTGATCTCCCCTTTAAAGGCGAAAAAAATAATAAAAGAATTCAAACCGGATATTGTAATCGGCACGGGTGGATATGTTTCGTGGCCCATACTTGTTGCAGCTTCTAAGATGGGGGTTCCGAGTGCCGTTCACGAATCAAATGCCGTTCCGGGTGTGACTGTGAGAAAACTCACTTCATATGTTGACAGAGTTTACGTGAACTATGAGGAGAGCATATCACTACTTTCACACAAGGAAAAAGCACTTCGTGTTGGATGCCCGCTTCGCCTTGATTTTGAGGCTGTGGACAAGAAAACGGCGCGTAAAATGCTCGGCATACCTGATGATGTGCGCATGATCCTCTCGTTTGGAGGTTCACTCGGAGCAGAGCAGGTGAATTTTGCAATGCTTGATTTTATGGAAGATTATGTTGCCAAGCACAACGATGTTATACATGTACATGCGACCGGCTCGATTGAATGGGAGATAGCGACAAAACTGTTTAAAGATAAAGGACTTGACAAATGCGATAATATCAGATTGGTAGAATACATAAATGATATGCCTGTTCAAATGGCAGCTGCTGACGTGGTGGTTTGCCGTTCCGGGGCTAATGCTGTTTCTGAACTTGCACTTATGAAAAAGGCTGCTATATTTATTCCTTCGCCAAACGTGACGGATAACCAACAGTTTAAAAATGCAAATGCGATTGCAAAGCAAGGCGGCGCACTTTTGATTGAGGAAAAAGACATAACTCGCGAAAAAATTCTTGATATGATAACATCGGTGTTGGATGACGAAACAAAACAAAAGAGCATGGGCGAAAAGATTTATTCATTTGCCGTTCCAGATGCAAACAGACGTATATATGAGGATTTGTGCAGTTTGATAAGTCGATAAAAGTCAAAAAAGGTCAAAGATTGGAGGGCTAAAAGCTGTGCCTGATAACAAAAACGGACAACGGAATAAGCGCATTGCCTCCACTTTTACCGTTCATGATGAAATTAAACGTGACAGGCGAATCAGAAGAAATGCCAAAATACGAAAGGCAAGAGCAAATACCTATAAAGCAATAACTGTTGTGCTTTGTCTTGCGGTGGCTTTGATAACTGTATCAGCAATTATTTTTACTGTGACGCGAGTAGAAAACATCACAGTAACCGGTAACGCCAGATATACAAGCGAAGAAATTCTTGCGGCAATTGATCTTGAGGGGGCTGTTATGCCTTTTCTTACTGACCGAGCTGTTGAGAAAAAAGCAATTTCAAAATGTCCGTACGTAAACTCGGTGGAACTGAAAAAAACATATCCTTCCACGCTTGAAGTTATCGTTAATGAAGCTGCAGCTGTATATACTGCATTTATACGCGATCGTCAATACACGCTTGATGCGGATTTGAGGGTTATAGAC
Organism: Oscillospiraceae bacterium; assembly: GCA_015064965.1. Classification (GTDB taxonomy): domain Bacteria; phylum Bacillota; class Clostridia; order Oscillospirales; family CAG-272; genus UMGS902. The sequence goes on along the minus strand of SVRG01000024.1, from coordinate 9,204 downwards.
TTCTCCAAAAGCAAAGATGGGCTGATCGAACTGTATTTACCTGAAGTCGCATCTGCAGTGGAGGGAAGTAAAGTAAGGTTTTATGATGAGTCAAATGAAACTCGTATACCGGAACTTCTTGATGCCTTTTTTAACGATGAAAATACACTTCCGCTTACATCGCTGAATCTGACTAACCGATTCAGTATCAGCGGTACAATAGGAGAGAGCGTAAAAATCAATTTTGGCGACTACAACGATATAGCGATCAAACTCAATGCGGCGAGTCAACTCGTGCAAAAAGCGGGCGAGAATAAATCCGGCAGAACGCTTGTGAATGTTGCTTCTTTAAAAGGTGCCGGACCCAGTGTGATATACGATTATGAGGGCGAATTCTAAATTCGCCCTTATATTTTTAAATTTAATTATATTATTTTGCTGAAAATACTTGCAAAATATTTAATAATAGTTTATTATATAATTACATTGTCGTTTAAATGTTGTTTGAATTTAAATTTGTCATAGATTTTGGAGGAAAAGAAAATGAGTTTTGAACTTGATGAAGCTCTTGACAGCGGCGTTTGTATAAAAGTTGTCGGCGTAGGCGGCGGCGGAAACAATGCTGTTAACAGAATGGTTGCTACCGACATCCGCGGAGTGGAGTTTATCTGCGTAAATACTGACAAGCAGGTGCTCGTAAATTCCGGTGCAACTCAGAAGGTTACTATCGGCGAAAAGATTACACGCGGTTACGGTGCCGGCGCTAATCCCGAGGTTGGTAAGCGTGCAGCCGAAGAGAATATTGATGACATTAAGAATGCTCTTGCAGGCGCGGATATGGTATTTATTACCGCAGGTATGGGCGGCGGTACCGGTACAGGTGCGGCTCCTATCGTTGCTAAGGTTGCAAGAGAAATGAACATTCTCACTGTTGGTATTGTTACAAAGCCTTTTGGCTTTGAGGGTAAGAGAAGAATGGATCAGGCAGAGGTTGGTATTGAAAGCCTCCGCGAGTTTGTTGATTCTCTCATCGTCATTCCCAACGAAAGACTCAAGCAGGTTACTGACGAGCGCATTACCCTTGCAAATGCTTTCAGCATTGCAGACGATGTTCTTCGCCGTGGCGTTCAGAGCATTTCTGAACTTATCAGCGTTCCTCAGTTTATCAATCTTGACTTCGCTGACGTTACTGCGATCATGAAGGACGCAGGCAATGCACACATGGGCGTTGGTAGCGCAACAGGTAAGGATAAGGCTGTTCTTGCTGCGAAGGCTGCAATTTCCAGTCCTCTTCTCGAAACTTCTATTGAGGGTGCTACCGGTATCCTTATGTGCATCACCGCTTCTCCTGATATCGGACTTGAAGATGTTGATGTTGCTTCTCAGATGGTTGCAAGCGAGGCTCATCCCGATGCAAACATTATCTGGGGTGCTGCACTTGATCCCAGTCTTGAAGATGAAATGCGCGTAACTATCGTTGCTACCGGCTTCAAGAAAGACAAGTCTGAAAAAGCACACGGCAATCCTAAGCCTGCTGATGCTCCTGCTCCTAAGGTTAGTGATGTTCCTGTTGCTGATGAACCTGTAAAAGTGGCTGACGACGATGATGATGACATCGGCGGACTTATTGCAATGCTCCGCGGCGGCAAATGATTATATCTACATAAAAAGCAGACCGAAAGGTCTGCTTTTTTTAACGTTATTTTTTGCTTTTCATACAATAAAAGCAAAGGGGTGAACTTTGATGTATGAAAATGTGAAAATCGGTATGATAGGCGGCGATATGAGGCAAGTGTCGCTATGCCGTCGCCTTTCTGATATGGGATTCGAAACGGCTATATGGGGATTCAGCGGTAAAGCTGATATAGGAAAGGCAGTGCGTTCGCACAAGTGGCAGGATGTTGTGAATGGCAGTAGGGCAGTGATATTACCGCTGCCGGTAACTGTTGATGGTGAAAACGTATTCATGCCGTATGCAGATGATGTGAAACTTGGCATCTGCGATGTTTTTCGAGCGTTGTCACCTGATACATTATTGCTTGGCGGTAATTTGAGCGATACCGTTAAAAACATTGCAAAAATCAATAATGTTCCGCTCGTTGATTATTTTGACTGTGAGGAACTCAAGATAAAGAATGCAGTGCCAACTGCTGAAGGCGCAATTGAAATAGCCATGAGAGAAACCCCGATAACTCTCAACAATTCAAGCGTTTTAGTGTGCGGGTATGGCAGAATAGGCAAGGTGCTTTCCTCGTTGCTCAAAAGTTTGGGCGCCACGGTATATGTATCTGCACGACGGCATGATGATATTGCATATATCACTGTGAGCGGCAACAAAGCAGTACGCTATGGAAGCGATTGCTTTTTTAACGCGCTGAAAAAAGTGGATATTGTTTTTAACACTGTTCCGGCTATGGTACTTGACAAAACGGTTATTGAAAAACTTTCTTCGTGCTGTCTTATTGTTGATTTAGCTTCCGGAAGTGGAGGTACGGATTTTGATGCTGCGAAAAAATGCGGAATCAAGAGCATTCATGCGCTTTCGCTGCCGGGCAAGGTGGCGCCTGTTACTGCCGGCGAGATCATAAGCGGATGCGTACTTGAAACATTTTTGCGAGAAGGAGTAATTACACATTTATGATAGGATATGCCTTTTGCGGTTCGTTTTGTACTTTGTCAAAATCTTTTTCAGTATTTCAAAAAATGATATCTGACGGAAAAACTCTTTTGCCAATTGTCAGTGAAAATGTTTACAAAACTGATACTCGTTTTGGAAGAGCTGATGAATTCTGCGCATCGCTGGAAAATGCAAGCGGGAATGAAGTTATACATACTTTTTTTGAAGCTGAGCCGCTTGGACCCAAAATAGTGTTAGATGCGCTTGTGATATGTCCATGTACGGGCAACACACTTGCGAAAATTGCAAACGGAATTACCGATACTGCGGTAACGATGGCGGCAAAAGCGCATTTGCGAAGCGATCGACCGCTTGTGATTGCGCTTGCGTCTAACGATGCGCTTTCGGCTAATTTAAAGAATATTGCTACTTTGCTTGAACGTAAAAACGTCTATTTTGTTCCGATGAAGCAAGATGACCCTGTAAACAAGCCTCATTCACTTGTGGCGGATTTTTCTCGCCTTGAGGAAACGCTTGAAAATGCCATGAACGGAAAACAGATTCAAAAAATATTTGAATAAAATTCCCATTCATAACAATGCGGCTTTTGAAAATAATAATATCAGAGCACGCAGTAAGCGTACTCGATGATATAGATTATTCCACAAAATTAAGGAGAATAAAAATGGCAAGCAACAAGACACTTGTTCCTGAAGCAAAGGCTGCACTTGAACAGTTCAAGATGGAAGCAGCGAATGAAGTTGGTGTAACTCTTAACCAGGGTTATAACGGCGACCTTACCTCCAAGCAGGCAGGCTCTATCGGTGGCCAGATGGTCAAGAAGATGGTAGAGAAGTACGAAAATGATATCAAAACCAAATAACTAAAACTAAAAAGTTTTAATACCCGACACAAGTCGGGTATTTTTATTATATATATAATAAATTTATAATAGACCTTGACATTTACTATAAATTACAATAAAATAAAAGCAGTATGTGTAGAAAGTGTGCCGTGGGCACCTATGAAAGGATTTTATAAAATGCAGCGAAGTAAGGAAAGTAAGAGAATTTGGCTTTCGACCCCCACAATGCATGGTAATGAGATGCAGTACATTGAAGAAGCCTTTGAAAAAAACTGGGTAGCTCCTCTTGGTTTTAATGTTGATGCATTTGAAAAAGAAGCGGCAGCGTATCTTGATGAAAATGTCCATACACTTGCCCTTAACGCAGGGACAGCAGCGCTTCACCTCGCGGTTAAACTTGCGGGTGTGAAAAGAGGCGACAGAGTATTCTGTACCGATATGACTTTTGCTGCCACTATAAATCCTGCGGTATACGAAGGAGCGGTTCCTGTTTTTGTTGATGCAGAAAGAGATACTTGGAACATGGATCCGCGTGCGCTTGAAAAAGCGTTTGAAAAATATCCGGATACAAAGGTTGTTATACTTGCACATCTGTATGGAACCCCATCAAAAATGGATGAGATAACGGCAATTTGCAACAAGCACGGAGCGGTTTTAATTGAAGATGCAGCAGAAGCTTTTGCTGCGGAATATCGCGGAAAGAAGATGGGGACATTTGGTAAGTATGCGGCACTTTCTTTCAACGGCAATAAGATTATAACCACTTCCGGCGGTGGCATGCTTATTACCGATACTGAAGATGCAAAGAAAAAAGCCTTTTTCTGGGCAACGCAGGCGCGTGATAATGCACCGTGGTATCAGCACAGTGAGATCGGATACAATTACCGTATGAGTAATATCGTTGCAGGCATCGGCCGCGGACAGATGGTTTATCTTGATGAGCACCGTGGACTTAAAGAGAAAATCTATCGCCGTTATGAAGAAGCGTTCAAGGATATTCCTGTAAAGATGAATCCATATCTTGATTACACCAAACCGAATTTTTGGTTGTCTTGTATTACTATTGATGCAGAAGCAATGGATAAGTGTGATCCAAGTAAACTTCGTGAGACGCTGGATGCTTTGAATATTGAATCAAGACCTATCTGGAAGCCAATGCACATGCAACCTGTTTATGCTGAATGTGATATGATTTGTGCTGGCGACAACGTTGGCGAGGATATTTTTGCACGCGGTCTTTGCTTGCCAAGTGATATTAAAATGACCGAGGAAGAACAAGACGCGGTTATTGACGCTATAAAATCATGCTTTTGAGGTACATAAACCATGTATAGAAAATACTTCAAGCGCCCGTTTGATATATTTTGTTCGTTCTGCGCGATAACGGTGCTTTCCCCTATACTTTTGATTTTGACCGTTGTCGGTGCGATTGTAATGAAAGGAAATCCTTTTTTTACACAACTGCGTCCCGGCAAGAACGAAAAAATATTCAAGCTTATTAAATTCAGAACAATGACTTGTGAAAAGGATGCTGACGGAAACTTTCTTCCAGATGAAAAGAGACTCACAAAGTATGGCAAGTTTTTACGTTCAACTTCGCTTGACGAGCTTCCTGAACTTTTTAATATTTTTGTCGGTGATATGTCCGTTATCGGTCCGAGGCCGTTGCTTGTACAGTATCTTCCGCTTTACAATGAGCATCAAAAGAGAAGGCATGAGGTGAGACCGGGGCTTTCAGGGCTTGCACAGGTAAACGGACGTAATTCACTCACTTGGGAAGAAAAGTTCAATGACGACGTTAAGTATGTTGATAACATTACTTTTTTGGGTGATGTGAAACTCATATTGGTTACTGTTTTAAAAGTGTTTAAAAGAGAAGGCATTTCCCAGGAAAACAATGCAACCATGGAGCCGTTTAAAGGAACTCCTGAAAAGGAGCACACCAATGTCTGATGTTGTAATAATCGGTGCCGGCGGTCACGCAAAGGTTATCGCTGATATCGTTGTCAAATGCGGAGACAGGCTTCTTGGCTTTTTGGACGATAGCAAAACCGGTGCAATAATCGGCGAGTATTCGGTAATTGGAAAAATTTGTGACACTGATAAATTTTCAAACGCTGAGTTTATTATTGCAATCGGTTCAAATGAAGTTCGCAAAAGAATTGCCGGCGAACTTGACGTTAAATGGTATACTGCGGTGCATCCGAATGCGTGTCTTGGGATGGATGTCAATATTGGTGAAGGCACGTGCGTTATGGCTAACACGGTAATAAACAGTAATGCCAATGTTGGAAGCCATGCAATAATTAACACAGGCGCTATAATTGAGCATGACTGTTTGATATCCGATTTCGTTCATGTCTCTCCGAACGCAACTCTTTGCGGTACAGTGAATGTTGGCGTTTGTACTCACATTGGTGCTTCGGCGACTGTAAAGAACAACGTGCGCATTTGCGGGGATGTTACTGTAGGCGCCGGTGCTGTTGTAGTAAAGGATATTATTGAGCATGGAATATATGTCGGAGTTCCTGCAAAAAAGATAAAATGATTTAGAATAGGAGAAAGCAATGCGTATTTTGTATGTTACCACTGTCGGTATGACCATGCGGTTCTTTGAGAATATAATTTCAAAGTTGCTGAATGACGGAAATGAAGTACATATTGCGTGCAATAACAAAGACGGAGATATTCCTGAAGTTTATTTTAAAAACGGTGTAACAATTCATAATATTGATTGTGTGCGTTCTCCTCTTAAAAAGCAGAATATCACAGCTATAAAACAAATCAAATCTCTTGTTGAAGAGTATAAATTTGATATTGTGCATTGCCATACTCCTATAGCGGCAATGTGCACACGTTTTGCTTGCCGCAAGGCTCGTAAAGAAGGAACTAAGGTAATATACACTGCGCACGGATTTCATTTCTACAAGGGTGCACCGCTTAAAAATTGGTTGATTTTTTATCCAATTGAAAAAATTTGTTCAAATTTTACCGATACCCTTGTCACCATCAATAAAGAGGATTTTGTGCTTGCGCAAAAGAAGATGAAGGCGAAATGTGTTGAATATGTTCCCGGAGTGGGAATAGATGTTGCCTCGGTAAGAGATGTAACTATAGATGTGTCTAAAAAACGCGAGGAGCTTGGGCTCCCTGAAAAAGCGTTTGTATTTCTTTCTGTCGGTGAGCTTAATGCTAACAAGAATCACACGTCTGTCATTAAGGCTATTGCAGAAATTAACAAGTCCGATTTGCACTATGTAATAGTGGGAAGCGGGGAACTTAAAGAAACGCTTGAAAGAATTGCCGAAGAGAACGGAGTGGCTGATAGGGTTCATTTGCTTGGATACCGCCGTGATGTTCGCGAAATCTTAAAGGCAGTAGATGCATATATTCATCCGTCGTTAAGAGAGGGCTTGCCCGTTTCTGTTATGGAAGCACTCGCAAGCGGGCTGCCGATAATTTGCTCAAAAATACGCGGCAATGTAGATGTTGTTGAAGATGGCAAAAACGGACTTCATTTTGAAGTTTCGGATGCTAAAACATTAATAAATGCCATTCAAAGACTTTACGAAAAGCGAGATGAAAGGGCGGTCGGGCTGACTAACAGTGCCGATGCGGAAAAATTTGATTTTTCACAAATAAACAAAAAGATATATCAATTGTATTTTGGAACGGATGTAGAGTAATGAAAAGTGTTCTTTTTCTCATGCGGTATCCCCTTGAAGAAGCATATAATCTTAAACAAAAGTTCGATGGCCAGATGCAGGCTGTTGTAAATTTAGGATATCGTGTTTTTCATTTTGCATATGACCAAAAGAATATTTATCTTGTAAATGTTAACGAGGGAACAAGAGAGCGCGTTGCATCTACAACCTTTGGCGGATTTGGACGGTATCGCAGCACCCTTGGCTTTTATGATCTTTTCAAATGCCTTTGCAAAGTTCAAAAAAAACAACACTTTGACTATATATATATGCGTCAAAAGGTTGTTGGCAGAGCAGCAATTTCAGCTTTTAAAAATCATAAGAATAGCGGCGGTAAACTTATCGTTGAAATTCCGAGTTACGGTTCGGTCGAGCAGTCGTTGAGCCTTTTCAGAACCATTGTTAAAAAGGTACTCGATTCGTCCGCAAAAAAACTGCCGCAGTATGTAGATTTGTTTACTATTATCGGCACCGATGATTTAACTGAGTATAACGGTAAAAAGGCGCTTTGCATTTCAAACGGAGTGTGCGTTGAAAATTATCCGCTGCATAAAAAGAGATTAGGCAATGATATACATATTCTTGCGCTTGCGAGCATGCGTGATTGGCAAGGTTTTGACCGCCTTGTAACCGGTCTTGCAGCGTATAAGGGCGAAACGCCGGTATATATCGAAATGGTCGGTGGTGATGATGACGGATCGCTTGAAAAGTGGAAAAATCTTGCACAAACGCTTGGAGTATCGCAGAATATAACATTTCACGGTGCGCTTTACGGAGAGGCACTCAATGAAGTTGTGGAAAAATGCGATATAGGAGCAGCAACTCTTGGACTGCACAGAAAGCAGAATGGCGGCAACGCGTCTGTTTTGAAGGTCAGAGAGTATACAGCGCGCGGGATACCGTTTATTTGTGCATATAATGACAGCGCTCTTAACGGAGATGAGTCTTTTGTTTTACAGATTGACAGAGATGATAGCCCGGTTGATATAGCAAGAGTTGTTGATTGGACTCAGTCTTTGTATGAAAAAACGGGATTAAAAGAAGAAATACGCGATTTTGCTGAAGCGAAAATGTCATGGGAATCGCAGTTCAAAAAGATATTAGGAGAATAGTAAGTTGATTAGTTTCCTTTATGAGAATTATCCGTACGGTGCCGCGGAAGCGTTTGTTGAGTACGAGATGCAGGAACTTGCAAAGAATCATAATACTAAATACAATCTTTATTCATTCTGCAAAGATACTAGCGGAACTGAAAGATTTATTCCTGAAAATGTAACTGTTATAAAAGCTGGCGAAAAAGTTCCTTTCAATGCTTTTGTAAGCGCATTTTTTGCAATGTTTTCCGCTGAATCTTTAAAAGAGGTTCTTTCGGTATTAAAGGAAAAGCATAGCGAAGGTTTTTTACGTTGTATTTGGAGAATTTATCATTATCAAGTGGATGCAATAAGCTTTATATCTCTTTACAAAAAGGCGCACAAAAAAGGCGAGGGTGACGTTTTGGCCAGCTATTGGTTGAACCAGTATGCATTTGCTTTAGTAAAACTAAAACGAAAGTTTCCGGAGATAAAGATCATATCTCGCGGTCACGGCTACGATGTTTACAAGGAAAGATGCTATCTTCCTTTCAGGAAAGCAATCCTTTCCGGTCTTGATAAAATATATCTTATAAATAAAAGCGCAAAACAGTATTTTAGAGATAATTATGGCGAATGGCTTGATATGTCAAAGGTTGAAATAGAACATTTAGGCGTTTCTTTACCTGAAAAAGTCGCCGATATTGATGACACAGATGTTTTTAGAATTGTAACTTGTTCGTCGGTTATACCGCTAAAAAGACTTGACTTAATGATAGATGCGCTTTCGCTTATAAAAGATAAAAAGATAGAGTGGGTCCATTTTGGTGGAGGGCCGCTTTTAGAAAGTACAAAAGACTACGCCAAACAGAAACTAGGGGATTCATCTGTAAGCTTTGTTTTCATGGGACAAAAGAGAATAAGTGAAATTCAAGATTATTATGCCAAAACATCTATCAATCTGTT
>SVRG01000130.1 GCA_015064965.1 Oscillospiraceae bacterium | reverse complement strand
CACACCGATTTTGCCTGAAGGCAAAGCGCTGATGGAAATTAAATGCTCGGGCGGTATTCCGCTTTGGATGACCGAAGTGTTGTCTCGCGAAAAGATATATAAAACGCCATTTTCAAAATACGGAACGGCGTACAGAACACTGATTTTTCCGCAAACTCATAAAATGAACTCATATAATATGATGGAGGTAACTCAGAATGCTTGAAAATTTATTTAAAGGATTATTTGATACAGATTTAACGGCGGTCATTAGCGTGACCGACTTTTTACTCTGCCTTGGCGCATCCCTCATTATCGGCATTTTAATGGCGTTTGCCTATATGTACCGCACACGCTATACCAAGAGCTTTGTTGTGACATTGGCTTTGCTGCCTGCGGTGGTTTGCGTTGTTATTATGATGGTAAACGGTAACGTAGGTACCGGTGTTGCGGTGGCAGGTGCTTTCAGCCTTGTGCGGTTCCGTAGCGTCCCCGGCACGGCAAAGGAAATCTGCACCTTGTTTTTGGCTATGGGCGCAGGTCTTATAGCAGGTATGGGATACCTTGGATTTGCGTTGCTGTTCACGGCAGTTATGTGTGTAATGTTTGTTCTCTATAACCGCCTTGATTTTGGCACAAAAAAGAATGCTGCTACATTTAAGACCTTCACCATCACAATTCCCGAAGACTTAGACTATTCAGGCATTTTTGATGATATTTTCTCTGAGTTCACAATCTCCTACGACCTTGTGCGTGTTAAGAGCACCAATATGGGCAGTATGTTTAAGCTTACATACAACGTAATGCTCCGTGACGTCACCCGTGAAAAAGAGATGATCGATAAAATCCGTTGTCGTAACGGAAATCTTGAGATTGCCGTGTCTAAACAAGAAACTGTCGGCACAGAATTGTAATAGGTGATTTTATGAAGAAGATAGTATCTGTTTTATTGATATTAACATTGATGCTTTCGCTTCTCGTGGGTTGCGGAGAAGATGTGAATAGTAACACACTGACCGAAAGTCAGGAGGGAACATCCTCCACCGTTACTCCCGTAGAGGTTGATTTTTCAAAAACTGATGCGGATATGTTTACCGAGCGAGATAATAAAACTGATTATGATGAGAGTCAGGCGGTTACTATCAAGCTGGACGGTGGGGCGGCTACATCGAGTTCGAATAGTGTTAAAATATCTGGCTCGAAAATTACGATCACCGAAGAAGCGACCTATGTTATTTCGGGGGAACTGACTGACGGTATGTTAGTTGTTGATGCGCCTGATACAGCAAAGTTGCAAATTGTTCTCAGTGGTGCCAATATCACGAGCAAAACCTCGGCAGCACTCTACATTTTAGAAGCCGATAAGGTGTTCTTAACTCTTGCTGATGGAACCACCAACACACTTGCTAACGGCGGTAGTTTTACTGCTATTGATGATAATAATATTGACGGTGCTTTGTTTTCAAAGCAAGATTTGACACTCAACGGAAAAGGTTCTTTGACGGTTACTTCTCCTGCAGGGCATGGTGTTGTCTGCAAGGATGATTTAGTAATTACCGGTGGAACTTATACGGTCAATTCTTCGGCACACGGATTAGATGCCAACGATAGCGTAAGAATTGCAAATGCCACACTTAACATTGATGCCGGCAAGGATGTTATTCATTGTGAAAACACGGATGACACTTCTAAGGGCTTCATTTATATATCAAGCGGAAGCATAAACGGCGAAGCAGAAGGCGACGGTATTGCCACAAGTGCATATTTGCAGATCAAAGGCGGAAACTTTGATCTTCTTGTTGGCGGTGGTGCAGAGAACGGAACTAAAGCATCATCGGGAAATTATGGAGGATTTATGGGCGGCGGTCATGGCGGAATGCGGCCCGGAGGAAACCAGGGCTCGACCGCTACTACAACCACGGATACTGTCAGCATGAAAGGTCTGAAAGCCGCAAACAGTATGTTAATTTCCGATGGCACGTTTAAGATTGACTCCGCTGATGACAGCATTCATTCTGACGTTTCCGTTACAATCAACGGAGGCACTTTTGAAATTGCTTCCGGTGACGATGCCCTTCATGCAGAGGAAACGCTGAGCGTTACTGCAGGTAAATTCAACATCACCGAAAGCTATGAGGGCTTGGAAGCCTTAAATATCAAGGTAATGGGCGGTGACATTAAACTCAAGGTCAGTGATGACGGCTTGAATGCTGCGGGCGGTACCGATTCCAGTGGTACGACCGGTGGCCGAGACGGAATGTTCGGTGGCGGTGGCAAACCCGGAGGTATGGGTGGCCACGGCGGTATGTCCTCCGGAAACGGCTCTATCGTAATATCCGGTGGAAACCTTTATATCAACTCCTCCGGGGACGGTCTGGATGCCAACGGCACTTTGGAAATTTCGGGTGGACACACAACGGTTGTTGGCCCTACACAAGGTGATACTGCCACCCTTGATTATGATAAGAGTGCTACCATTTCAGGAGGCACGTTCATTGGTACAGGTGCTTCCGGTATGGCGCAGTCCTTCAGTGATTCCGAGCAAGGTGTTGTGGCAGTCAGTGTCGGCAACCAGTCTGCCGGAACAAAGATTATGCTGAAAGACAAAAGCGGCAACACCATCATTGAGCATACACCCGAACTGAACTTTGCAGTAGTTATTCTCTCAAGTCCCGATATCAAAAAGGGCGAAACCTATACTGTTACAGTCGGCTCCGAATCGGGAGAGTTTAAAGCAAGTTAATTAATATTGCTGTTTTTTAAAAGCTAAGAGCCATTTATATGGCTCTTAGCTTTTTCACATGTGAATGTTTATTTAATAGTGCGGCCACAATAGTGCCATAGATGACGGAATTGTTCGAATAAAAATTCGCATAACCTGCGGGGTCATGTTTGCGCCAAACCCATTGACCTTATATTTCTGCAATGGTATAATAAGTACAACAAAACATAAGAACGGCTTGAAGCACAAGGCAAGCCAAAGGATGAAAAAAGAGGAGCTTTCTTAAGTAAACTGTTTTGGTTCTTCTATAGGGGCCACGAAAGTGGAGAAGAGTGCGTAGCAGTAGCAAATAGGGAAGTCTTGTTTCCGTGCGCAGGAAACAGTCTGTTTGATTCCAGTTTTTGATGTTGTAATAGTGCTTTTCTTATGTGACGCAGTTTTAGGGTGAACCATGCGTTAATAGGGGAGAGAAGTATTTTATCAACTAAATATATTATTTGATAACGGTTGTAGTTTTGCAGGCGTTTGCTTTGTATTGTCGTTATAAATTTCAAGGGAACTTTCTGCTTTTTTGTATTGCAGAGAGGGCTTTTTTATGTTATAATATATCTGTAAAGAAAATCCGGGTCCAAACCCGGTAAAATCAAGAGTTTCAGACCGGTTCCATTTTGAGTGTCGGTCCCAGAAAAAAGAGAGCAAGTCGAAAGACTTGCTCTCTTTTTTCAACGAAATAAATCCCTTACGGGATTTGTGAAATACGCTTCGCGTGTGAAATATTGCTTCGCTCGAGTGAAATCGCTGCGGCGATGAGTGGATATAATTTCACATTTTGCGTTAGCAAAATATTTCACCAAAGGCGAAAGCCTTTGATTTCACCGTGCGATAGCACGATTTCACTTATACTTGCGACTTTGCTGCTTTTATGCTATAATACATTCAAAGGAGTGATAACATGAAATTTCAATTTAATGTGAATATTAACGATCAGGATTATTTGGATTATAACAAGTTTTGGATGTTGCGGTCGCATTATGGGAAAAAGCAGATGACAGTTTTTAGAATTAT
>SVRG01000023.1 GCA_015064965.1 Oscillospiraceae bacterium | reverse complement strand
CGAGCGTCTTATCACCGTTGACGGAAGTGCAATTAAATCCCCTGCAAACATCATCGCCCCCATCGGTACTTCTATTGCCGATGTATTTGAATTTGCAGGCGGCTTTAAGAGTACACCCGGCAAGGTGCTTTACGGCGGCCCCATGATGGGTGTAGCAGTTCCCTCCACGGCGCTCCCCGTGCTCAAGAATACCAATGCGCTTCTTGCATTCAACGAAAAAGATGCAAAACCTATAAAGGTCACCAACTGCATCCGTTGCGGAAGCTGCACAAACAAATGTCCCTTCGGTCTTAATCCTGCGGCTATTGCAGAAGCATACCGCCTCGGCGAAGAAGAGACTTTGAAAAAACTTCGCGTTGACCTTTGTATGGAGTGCGGCACCTGTGCATACTGTTGCCCTTCAAACCGCCCCATCATCCAGACACACAAACTCGCAAAAGCGGCTCTCCGCGCCGCTAAAGCAAGAGAGGAGGCAAAGAAAAATGGATAATATGTTACGTCTTTCGGCTTCGCCCCATATTCACAGCACACACTCTACAAAGAGAGTAATGATAGAAGTTGCGCTTTCTTTGCTCCCTGCCGCTATCGCAGGCATCGTAATTTTCGGGCTTCGTGCGCTTGCAGTCATTCTGATATGCATCGGTTCATGCGTGCTTTCTGAGTTTGTTTTTAACATTATAATAAAAAAAGAACAGAGCATCGACGATTTCAGCGCAGTTGTTACCGGTCTTTTGCTCGCACTTAATCTTCCCAGCAATATTCCTTTCTGGCAGGCTATCGTAGGCTCTGTATTTGCAATTGTTGTTGTAAAATGTTGCTTTGGCGGCATTGGCAAAAACATTGTAAACCCTGCTATAACTGCACGTGTATTTATGCTTATTGCTTTTGGAGAAATGGCAAAGGGCGCATTCCCTGCAGTTGACACCGTTTCAAGTGCAACTCCGCTTGCAACTCTCGCAGAAAACGGCACTCACCCGGATCTTATCACCCTTCTGCTCGGCAACTACGGCGGTGCAATCGGCGAAACCTGCACAATTGCTCTCCTCATCGGCGCTATTTACCTTGCACTCCGTAACATCATCACATGGCACATCCCTGTTGCATTTATAGGAACGACCTTCCTCTTTACTTTTATCCTCGTTGATTTCAACCTTGCAACCGCACTTGCATACACCCTCTCCGGCGGTCTTTTCATCGGTGCTATTTTTATGGCAACCGACTATGTTACCTCACCGGCGACCTGGGGAGGTCAGCTCCTCTTTGGTGCACTTGCAGGTGTGATCACAGTAATGATCCGCATCTTCGGTAACTATCCAGAAGGCGTATCGTTTGCAATTCTGTTTATGAATATTCTTACTCCGTATATCGACATCTGGACTTCTCGTAAGATAATCGGAGGTGAAACTAAATGAAATACATAAAATGTATACTTTCACTCACACTTATCTGCTCGGTAATTGCAGTTATGCTTGCGTTTGCAAACTACATCACCGAGCCCATCATCGCTAAAAACGATGATGCAAAAGCTAACGAAGCTTTGCTTGAGGTAATGCCGGACGGCGAGGACTTCACTTTGATTGACACAAGCACTATGGGTCTTGCAACAACCGTTAACGAGGTTTACACCGAGAAAAACGGCGGTGTTGTTGTTAAACTCACAACCACCGGATTCAACCCCAACATGACAGTAATGGTTGGTATTGACGCAAACGGTAATGTTACTGGCGCAACCTGCCTTTCAAGCGAGGAAACACTCGGCTACGAAAAAACCTACGGCGAAAGCGTAAAGGGCGCAACCATTTCCACCATTGATTCTGTAGACACCGTTTCCGGTGCAACAAAGACCACTTCGGCATACAGAAATGCAGTAAGAGATGCACTCAATGCGGCAATTGTTGCAGGTGGCGGCGAAGCTGTAAAGAGCGACGAAGAAATTTTTGCGGAAAATCTCGCAGCAGCTCTTCCCGAAGCGGACGGCCTTGCTCCTGTATTTATGCTCGACGAAATCGAAGGCATTGATGGTGCATATGCATCAAGCAACAATGTCGGCTATGTAATCTGTATCGGCGACAAGTTCATTGCAACCGATAATAACGGCAAGGTGATAAGCGACAGCGCAACCACCGAAGAAAAAGCGGCAGCAACAAGCGCAGTAGCAATGATCTCCTCGTGGGAAACCACACAGATCGACCTCGCAGCTTACGCAAACATGCCAAGTGCAATTGTAGCTGCATACGAAACAAACAGCGGCAATTATCTGTTTGACGTCAAGGCTGCCGGCTACGGCATCAACGGCGGCAACAAGTATCATCCCGCTTCCGGCGAATACATCTATATTAAGGTAAGTATTACCGCCGACGGCAAAATTATTGCTTGCGAAACCGTATCTCAACAAGAAACAGCAGGATTGGGCGATGCTTGCGCAAGCCCCGAATACTATTCGCAATTCAACGGCAAAACCGCTGAAAACTACAAAGAAGTTGACGCAATAGGCGGTGCAACTCTCACATCAAACGGTTATGTCACTGCTATTTCCCGCGTGTTTGAAGCTATAACAATCCTGAACGGAGGTGCAATCAATGAGTAAACAGAATAATCTTTCAGTCCTCCTCAAGGGCATCCTCCGCGAAAACCCGGTTTTCGTACTCATCCTCGGCACCTGTCCCACGCTTGCAACAACTACAAGCGTTATCAGTGCGCTTGCAATGGGATTTGCGACAATGGCAGTGCTTATCTGCTCCAACGTCTTTATCTCCATGCTCCGCAAAGTAATCCCGGATGAAGTGCGTATTCCCTGCTACATTGTTGTTATTGCAGGCTTCGTTACACTTGTACAGATGTTCATGCATGCGTTTTTGCCCGAACTGTACGAAATGCTTGGCGTGTACCTCGCTCTCATCACCGTTAACTGTATAATTCTCGGCAGAGCTGAGATGTTTGCCGGTAAAAACAGCGTTGGAAAATCCGCGCTTGACGGCATTGGTATGGGCATTGGATTTGTACTCGCGCTCCTCTCCATCGCAACTATCCGCGAGGTGCTTGGCGCAGGCTCTTTTGCAGGAATACCTCTCCCCATTTTATCAACTCACAAAATCAGCATCATGACACAGGCTCCCGGCGGTCTGCTGGTTTACGGCATTATGATTGCCGTTGTAAACAAGCTTACGCACGGTAAAGTTATCAAGAAAAAAGAATTTTCATGCGCAGGCTGTCCTTCAGCATCGGTATGCCACGGCGGCTGTGCAGAAGCAAAGGAGGATAAATAATGGAAACTTTCAAGTCACTTATTATAATCCTCATGGGCTCGGTACTTGTAAACAACTACGTGCTCAGCCGATTCCTCGGCATCTGTCCCTTCCTCGGCGTTTCCAAAAAGCTTGACCAGGCAACCGGTATGGGTATCGCGGTTACATTTGTTATGCTTATGGCAACTGCAGTTACATATCCTATTCAGTACTATGTACTTGAAAAGAACGGGCTTGGATATCTTCAAACCATTGTTTTCATTCTCGTAATCGCTTCGCTCGTGCAGTTCGTTGAGATTTTGCTCAAAAAGTTCATACCCGCGCTCCACAAGAGTCTCGGCGTATACCTCCCACTCATCACCACAAACTGCGCAGTGCTCGGCGTTACCATCAACAACATTACCGACAACTACAACTTCCTTGAATCCATGGTTTCTTCGCTCGGATGCGGCCTTGGCTTTCTTCTTGCAATGGTTCTCTTCTCCGGAATACGCACGTACATTGACGAAAGCGAAGTTCCCGAAAGCCTTAAAGGTCTGCCTGTAACTCTCATGGCAGCTTCGTTTGTTTCTCTTGCATTCTTCGGATTTGCGGGAATCATTGAAAATCTGTTTGCTTAAAGGAGGGCGAAAAAATGTTAGCAGATATTTTAGTTGCACTCCTTGTAGTTGCTGTAGTAGGTCTTATTGCGGCAGTTGTGCTTGTGCTTTCGTCACATTTCTTTGCAGTAAAGGTTGACGATCGCGTTACCGAGATAAGAAGCTGTCTTCCCGGTGCAAACTGCGGTGCCTGCGGCTTTGCCGGTTGTGACGCATACGCAAAAGCACTTGTTGAAGGCGGTGTAAAAACCAATCTTTGCATTCCCGGTGCACAGGCTGTGGTTGAGCAGATTTCAGGCATCCTCGGTGTTGAGGTTGTTGAGGGCGAACTCAAAGAAAAGAGCGTTGCTGTAGTACATTGCAACGGTACTTGCGATGCCGCACCAAAGAAAGCTATTTATGACGGTATAAACTCATGCCTTGCGGCAACCGTACTCTACGGCGGTGCAAACGCCTGCAACTACGGTTGTATCGGTTGCGGCGACTGTAAGGATGCTTGCTTTGCAAACGCAATTTGTATCACTGACGGTGTTGCACGTGTGGATGCTCGCCTTTGCATCGGTTGCGGCATGTGTGCAAAAGTGTGTCCCAAGGGTGTTATCCGCCTTATTCCTGCAGACTCAAAGCAGATTGTTCTCTGTAACAACACCGAAAAAGGTGCAGTTGCAAGAAAGAACTGTAAAAATGCTTGCATAGCCTGCAAGAAGTGCGAACTCAACTGTCCTGAAAAAGCAATTACGGTTTTGAATAATCTTGCAAAAATTGACTATGATAAATGCAGTGCATGCGGAACCTGTGTAGAAAACTGTCCCGTACATTGCATTACTAATGTTAATTTTGAAGTATAAACTATGCAAAAAGTAAAAAATGACATTATATTGGCGATCGTCCTGTTACTCACCGCAGTAGCAGGACTTCTGCTATACAAAACATTACAAAGCACGGGCGAATATGCAATTGTGCTGATCGACGGTAAAGAAAGCGCTCGTTTTGACCTTCGGGCTGATACTGAATACGTTATTACTACCGACAAAGGCTCCAACACACTTGTTATAAGTGGCGGCAAGGCAGATATAACACTTGCAAATTGCCCTGACGGTATCTGCGCCGACCACGCTCCGATTTCAAAATCGGGCGAAACGATAGTGTGCCTGCCACACGGTGTAGTTATCAAAATAGAATCAGGCGATAAATCTTCGGACGAAATAGACATGGTGGCATAATGAAAAAAGTACACAACATTACAAGTATCGGTATCTTGACGGCTGTTGCCATGATTCTTTCGTATATCGAGCTTTTGCTTCCCCCGATTTATGCTGCAATTCCCGGCATAAAAGTCGGTTTGCCGAATATAGTCATTATATACGCTCTTTATTCTCTTGGCACAAAGCGGGCGGCAGCAGTATCATTTATTCGTCTAACTTTGTCTGCGCTTTTGTTTAACCCGTCAACATTCATCTACAGCCTTGCGGGTGCAGTCCTAAGCCTTGCGATTATGGCTTTACTGAAAAAGAGTGCTCTGTTTTCTACAGTAGGTGTGAGCATCGCCGGCGGAGTTTTGCACAATCTCGGTCAGATTCTTGTTGCAATATGCCTGCTTGAAACTGTCGAAATAGGCTATTATATGTTTGTTCTTGCGATAAGCGGTACACTAGCCGGTGTATTTATCGGCATTGCGGCAGGTTTTATTATTGATAGAATAAAAAAACATTGACAAACTATTGACAAATAGCTCTGTATATGGCATAATCTGTGTGAAAAAATTTTAAGGAGATTACCACTATGAAAAAGTTTCTTAGCGTAGCTCTTATAGTACTTATGGTACTTACAACTTTTGTTGCTTGCAATGGCGGCGACAAAACATCCCCTGTTAAATTCGGCCTCGGTGTTTACACCGTTTACGGCGATGTAACAAATGCTGACGGCGAGACCAACGGCTCCGGCGAAGTTATTGCAACTGTTGCAGCAGTTCTGGTTGACGCTGACGGCAAAATTGTAAAATGCGACATTGACTGTGCCGACCTCTCTGTCGGTTACACCTCTGCCGGTGCTGCAGTTGTTGCAGATGAATTCAAGACCAAGTACGAGCTCGGTACAAACTACGGCATGACCGCATACGGTACTGACCTCAACGGCGACGGCGTTGTTAAAGAATGGTTTGAGCAGATCGACATTTTCGAAAATGCTATTGCCGGCAAAACCCTCGACGAAGCAAAGGCTCTCGTAGTTAACGGCTACCAGGCGGTTGAAGATGTTCAGACCGCAGGCTGCACCATGGGTGTTGGCGACTACATCAAGGCAGTTGAAAAGGCTTATGCAAACGCTACCGAATCCGCAGCTACTTCTGCTGACGCTCTCAAGGTAGGCGTTAAGGTTTCTGCCGATACCGCTGATGCAACTGCAGAAGCTGATGGCACTATTGAAGTTGAAATTTCCGTTGCAGCCGCAGCTACAAATGAAGGCAAGGTTACTGCTTGTGCAACTGACGTTGTAGCAGCAAGCTTCAGTTTTGATGCTACCGGCAAGGCTACCACAGATATCGCTGCCGGATTTGCAACCAAGCTTGAGCTCGGTGCAAACTACGGTATGGCAGCGTACGGCACCGACCTCAACGGCGACGGTGTTGTTAAAGAATGGTTTGAGCAGGCTGCAGCATTCAACGCAGCATGCCTTGGCAAAAACGCTGACGAAATCGCGGCTCTCGTTGTTAACGGCTATCAGGCAGTTGAAGAAATCCAGACTGCAGGCTGCACCATGGGTGTTGGCGACATTGCAGCAGCAATCGTAAAAGCAGCAAAATAAATCCAAAAGGGATGCCAACGCATCCCTTTTTTCAAAGGATAATCAATGAAAAAACTTTTAATATGTACAATAGCTTTACTGTTGCTTTTGTCCTCTTGTAGCAAAAAAGAACCCGAAAAATTCACTGAATATTATTTCGATTATTTTGATACTGCAACTACCATTGTTGGATACTCCGAAAGCCGTGATGAATTTGATGCAGTATGCGAAAAAATTCGCGCCGCGCTTGAAGAATACCACCGCCTTTATACCATCTATACGAGATATGACGGCATAAATAATCTCTACAAGGTCAACAACTCCGATGGAGAAGTTACAGTTGACAAAAAGATTGTGGATATGCTTGCATTTGCAAAAGAAGCATATTATTTAACCGACGGCAACACAAACATAGCCATGGGAAGTGTGCTGTCGCTTTGGCATGATGCGCGCACTCACGGCGAAAAGCATCCTGAAAGCGCTGCTCTACCGGATATGGAAAGGCTAAAAGAGGCTTCCCTGCATACGGACATTGAAAAGCTTATTGTAGACAAAGAAAAAAGCACGGTAACTTTGCTCGATGACAAAATGTCACTTGATGCCGGTGCAGTTGCAAAAGGTTATGCCGTTGAGATGATCGCACAAAATCTTGAAAGCGACGGAATAAGCGGATATCTTTTAAACGTCGGCGGCAACGTCCGCGCCATCGGTCTTCGCCCGGACGGAACAAAATGGACAGTAGGTATCGAAAACCCGGATAGCACAAGCAAAGACGATGCATTTTTAGCACTCGTCAGCGCAGAAAGCGAAGCCATAGTCACAAGCGGTTCGTATCAGCGTTACTACTATGTTGACGGCAAAGCTTATCACCATATCATTGATCCCAAAACGCTCATGCCCGGCGAAAATTTTCGCTCAGTGAGCGTAATCTGCCAAAGTTCTGCCATTGGTGACGCACTTTCAACGGCGCTTTTCTGCCTTGATTACAAAAAAGGCTCAGCACTTATAGAATCGCTTGAAGGCGTTGAAGCGATGTGGGTGATGCCAAACGGAGAAATTGAATTTTCCTCCGGTTTTGAAAGCTATATAAAATAAATATTGTGCTGGATTTCACAATAATCGGTGAGCCTAATCAACTATAAAACAAATCCCTGCTTTAAGGCAGGGATTTGTTTTGCTGATTTTTTGTCAAATAATCACTTTTTATTGAAAAAAATCTTCATTTATGTTATTATTAAAGTTAGAGATAAAATCTCAAAATTCATCTTTCGGAGGACACAATGGACAAGAAGCTTTTTTACGACATTCATGACAAACCGAAATTTGGGCAGATGCTTATTTTTGCTCTGCAGCAGGTTCTCGCAATTCTCGCGGCAACCATCGCTGTTCCTGCAATTATCGGTCTCCCCACTCAAATGCCTGCCGCAATTTTAGGCGCAGGTATCGGCACTTTGATCTATCAGCTTTTCACAAAATTTAAGAGCCCTGTTTTCCTTGGCAGTTCCTTTGCTTTTCTCAGTTCCCTCGGAGTAGCACTTGCATACGGTTACTGCGGCATTATTCTCGGCTCGGTTGTTGCAGGTCTTGTATACGTAGTTATCGCAACAATCATCCACTTTGTAGGCACAGCATGGGTTGACAAACTTATGCCCCCTGCTATTATCGGCCCCACTGTTGCACTGATCGGTCTCTCTCTTGCAGGCAACGCAATGGGCGATATCGTAAAAGCAAATTCCTCCACACTTTACGGAAATTATAACCTTGTTGCGCTTCTCTGCGGTCTTATCGCCTTCTTTACAATCATTATCTGCTCAACCCAGAAACGCATCAAAATGGCGCGCCTTATCCCCTTCATCATCGGTATAGCTACCGGCTACGCTGCGGCTGCAATCTTCACCGTAATCGGTATTTATACAAAAACCGATTACCTCATGATTATAAACTTCCAGCCTATTATCGACAATTTCTACACCGCTGACGGTGCTTTCAAAGGTCTTGCAGCATTTATTGACTATCCTCACTTTGCG
Source organism: Oscillospiraceae bacterium (assembly GCA_015064965.1). Lineage (GTDB taxonomy): Bacteria > Bacillota > Clostridia > Oscillospirales > CAG-272 > UMGS902. The sequence goes on along the minus strand of SVRG01000023.1, from coordinate 14,789 downwards.
CTTCTCGAAGCAGTTAAGGAACTCACCACCGGCAATATGTCCAAAGAAATCCTTAATGCAAACCCCAACGCAACCCTCCTTACACTCGGCGGTATCGCAGAAGTTATTATCGCATTTCTCCCCGTTGCTCTTGTTGTATTTGCTGAGCACATCGCAGACCACAAGAACCTTTCTTCCATTATCGACCGCGACCTTATCAAAGAACCCGGTCTTAAGAGAACTCTTCTTGGTGACGGCGTCGGCTCCATGGCCGGTACCATCTTCGGCATCTGCCCCAACACCACCTACGGTGAGTCGGTAGGCTGCATCGCAATCACAAGAAATGCATCCATCATCACCATCACAACCACCGCAGTTATGTGCATTATTCTTTCGTTTATCAGCCCACTTATGGCAGTTCTTCAGACTATTCCCTCCTGCGTAATGGGCGGTGTTTGTCTTACTCTTTACGGCTTTATAGCAGTATCCGGTCTTAAGATGTTCAAGAATCTCGACCTTGAAAACAGCAAAAATCTGTTTGTTGTCGCATCTATTCTTATTGCCGGTATCGGTGGTCTTGCAATCAATATTCCCTATGCTATTGCAGAAACAGGCGAAATTACGGGTATAATCAAAATTACGTCCATCGCAACCGCACTTATCATCGGCATTGTAACAAATGCTATTCTCACCAAGGTTGAAAACAGCAAGTTTGGTAAAGAAAAGGACGAATAATCCGGAGGTTCCCATGAAAAACTACAGTAATGTAACAATTTTCGATCATCCGCTTGTAAATCATAAAATTGCAATTCTGCGCGATGAAAAAACCAGCATGAAAGAATTCCGCGAGCTCATTGAGGAAATCACAACTCTCATGACCTTTGAATGCTTGAGAGAAGGCGTTCCTACCACCGAGCGCGTGGTGAAAACCCCGCTTGAAACCTGCACCCAGCGCGTGGTAAAAGACAATTCTATCGTAATTGTCCCCATTTTGCGCGCAGGACTCGGAATGGTAAATGGCGTTCACGTGCTCTTCCCCTCTGCAAGAGTGGGACACATCGGTCTTTACCGCAATGAAGAAACACTTGAGCCTTGCGAATACTACTGCAAACTCCCCGATGGCATTGAAGACAAGCTTGTGCTTGTTGTTGACCCAATGCTTGCAACCGGTGGCAGTGCTTGCGATGCTATTACAAAACTCAAGGAGCGCGGATGCAAAAACATAAAATTCATGGCTGTAATCGGCGCCCCCGAAGGTGTTAGCCGTGTTGCAGAAACACATCCCGATGTACACGTTTTTGTTTCTACGCTTGACAGATGTCTGAACGAAAACGGATACATCCTCCCCGGCCTCGGAGATGCGGGCGACCGTCTTTTCGGAACAAAATAGTTTTATCCCCTCCGCCTAATGTCGGAGGGGATTTTTTAAAAATACTATTGTACAATTCGCATTTTCTTGTTATAATATATTTATAGACAACAAACACGAAAGTGAGGAAATACTTATGGGACTTATTAAAGCAGGTCTTGGCGCACTTGGCGGCGTTTTAGCCGATCAGTGGAAAGAATTCTTCTATTGCGATGCTCTCGACAATGATACGCTCATGGTCAAAGGTCAAAAGCGTGTCAGCGGACGCTCATCCAATACCAAAGGTGAGGATAACATTATTTCCAACGGTTCGGGCATTGCCGTTGCCGACGGTCAGGCAATGGTTATCGTTGAGCAGGGCAAGATCGTTGAATTCTGCGCAGAACCCGGCGAATTTACATACGATACCTCGACAGAGCCGTCAATTTTCTGCGGCAGCCTCGGCGAAAGTATTAAAGAGACTTTTAAAACCGTTGGCAAGCGTTTTACCTACGGCGGCGATACGGGCAAGGACCAGAGAATCTACTACTTCAACACCAAGGAAATTTCGGGCAACAAGTTCGGTACTCAAACACCCATTCCCTTCCGCGTAGTTGTAAATGAAGCTCTCGGCTTCAAGCTTTCTGTTGACATCCGTTGCAACGGCGAGTTCTCATACATTCTTTCAGACCCATTGCTCTTCTACACGAAGATTGCAGGTAATGTATCCGACTCATACAAGCGCGATGAAATGGCAGACATTCTCCGTGCAGAGCTTCTTGATGCGCTCCAGCCGGCACTCTCCACAGTTGCAGCAACCGGCGTTGAATACTTTGAAATCCCCGGTCACTCAAGAGAAGTGAAAAATGCGCTTGAAAACGAACTCAGCGAAACCTGGGGCGAAAAGCGCGGTATTACCATATATTCGTTCAATATCAATTCGCTCTCAATCCCCGATGAGCAGAAGAAGAAGATTACCGAGTGGGAAGAAAATGCTATGACGCTCAATCCCAATGTCGCAGGCGCAAGACTTGTTGGCAGTCAGGCAGACGCAATGCGTACTGCTGCCGCTAACGAAGCGGGAGCAATGACCGGCTTTATGGGCATGGGCATGGCAATGAACGCAGGCGGCATGAACGCACAGAACCTCTTTGCAATGGGACAGCAACAACAGGCAGTTCCAAATCCTCAGGCTGTTGCAACCCCCGATGCTGCAATGGGCTGGAAGTGCACTTGCGGTGCAACCGCAACAGGAAAGTTCTGCCCAGAGTGCGGCTCACCTAAGCCTGCAAGCAACGGCTGGACATGTGCATGCGGAGCCCAGAACAAAGGTAAGTTCTGTCAGGAATGTGGAGCGAAGAAGCCCTCAGGCGCACCGCAGTATAAGTGCGACAAGTGCGGTTGGGAGCCTGAAGCAGGTACCACACCTCCCAAGTTCTGCCCCGAATGCGGCGACAAATTTGACAACGACGATATAAAATAAGATGAAAGAAGTCCACCGCTTGGTGGACTTCTTTTTTAAAGATTTGCTAAATACTCTTCTGCGAAATGCGCGGCAACGGCACCGTCAGCGGCAGCAGTCACGATTTGGCGAAGTGCCTTTGTGCGAACATCGCCAGCTGCAAAAACACCGTCAATGCTCGTCTTTGTGCTCTCTCCGGCTACAATATATCCCGCTTCGTCGAGTTCTATCTGTCCGCTAAAAAGCTCGGTCGCAGGACTTCTGCCAATACTGATAAACACGCCGTCAAGCGGAACAGTTTCATTATCGCCGTTTTTGTTCTCAATTACAACGCCGCTTATTTTTTTGTCATAGATAAACTCTTTAACGGTACTGTTCCATTTGAATTCTATGTTCTCGGTTTTCATTAGCGGTTCATGATAAACCTTTGTGGCGCGCATTGTATCTCTTCTGTGAATCACATATACTTTTTCGCAAATTTTTGAAAGCAGAAGTGCGTCAGCCGCCGCCGAATTGCCTCCGCCGACAACTGCAACAGTTTTTCCTTTATAAAACATGCCGTCACATGCCGCACAATAACCAACGCCCCTGCCAATGAGATTTTCCTCGTCAGCAACACCAAGATGTTTATGCGCAGCACCGCTTGCTATAACTACAGTCTTTGCTAAAAACTCACCGCTGTCCGTCTTTATCTGTTTGGGATTTGGCGCAAGGTCAACCTCTGTCACCTCGCATTGCAAAGTAACAGCTCCAAATCGCTCCGCTCCCTGCTGCATTTTATAACCGAGTGTAAAACCGTCAACGCCCTCGTCAAAACCGGGGTAATTGTCTATCTGTTTAGTTTCGGTCATCTGTCCGCCGGCAGAAAACTTTTCTAAAACCAATGTATCAAGACCGGCTCTCACAGCATATAGCGCGGCAGTATAACCCGCAGGGCCGCCGCCGATTACTATCATATCATATATTTTTTCCACTATTTATCACCTCTTATAATTGATTTTATCACTTTTATATAGTATAATCAAGTATAAGAATACTATTTGGAGGTAACTATGAGTATCACTCCCGAAGATATCAAAAGAGTAAAAGGACTTGGATGCCTTGTAGATAAACGGTACGGTGACGTCTTCAATGTCCGCGTTATCACGCGCAACGGAAAAATCAGCGTATCTGCCCACCGCGCTATTGCAGACGCGGCAGAGCGTTTTGGCAGCGGCGAAGTAGCAATGACCTCACGCCTTACTATGGAAATTCAAGGTGTGCATTACGATAATATAGATGCACTTATTGCTTTTCTGGCAGAACACGGACTTGAAACAGGCGGAACAGGACCGCTGGTACGCCCTGTAGTTTCATGCAAAGGCACAACCTGCCAATATGGACTGGTTGATACTTTTTCATTGAGTGAAAAAATACATGAACGCTTTTACAAAGGCTATCACACAGTCACACTTCCTCATAAATTTAAAATTGCCGTTGGAGGATGCCCCAACAACTGCGTAAAACCGGACCTCAACGACATTGGAATAATCGGTCAGCGCGTGCCAAAGTTTGACATATCAAAATGCAAGGGCTGCAAAACATGCCAGGTGGAGCTTGCTTGCCCCATCAAAGCGGCAAGTGTAAAAAATGGGATAATCCGTGTATCCGATGACTGCAACGGATGCGGCAGATGCAAAAACAAATGTCCATTTGGTGTCAGCGAAGAGTATCTAAACGGATACAAAATCTTCATCGGCGGCAGATGGGGCAAAAAGATTGCTATTGGCAAGCCGCTCTCCAAACTTTTCACAAACGAAGATGAGGTACTTGACGCAGTAGAAAAAGCAATCTGTCTTTTTCGCGATGAAGGTGTCGCAGGTGAGCGTTTTGCCGACACCGTAAACCGTCTCGGCTTTGACTATGTTGAAGCAAAACTACTAAAATAATTCTAAAAACCGCAGTGGTATACTGCGGTTTTTATTGACTTTTTAACCATTTTATTGTAAAATTACAATAGGATATTTGTACAATACTGACGAAAGGGATGGTGAAATGGCAGAAATAATCAAAGTTAAAATGCTTGGCAAGTTTTCTATAACTTATGGCGACAAACAGATCTGCCATGAAAGCAGCCGCTCGGCTAAACTTTGGAGCATACTTGCATATTTGATTTACAACCGCGCAAGAGTTGTTTCACAAGACGAGCTCCTTTCCCTCCTCCGCACCGAGGAAAAAGGCAATGCCAATCCGCAAAGTACACTCAAAACGACCGTATTTCGCATTCGCTCAATATTGAACTCACTTGAAAAAGATTTGGGACTGCAACTTTTGACAAGCAGCAATGGCGGATACACAATAAATCCCGATATCACCATTGAATGTGATTATGAAGAGTTTGAAAAACTCTTGAAATCCAAAAAAGCAGATAATACGCTTAAAGCGCTTGAACTATATAACGGTGATTTTTTAAATTCGTTTTCTTCTGAGCCATTTGTTATCCCGATATCCACATATTATCACAATATGTTTGCAACTGCGTTGCAAACAGTTATTCCGACACTTGAAAAAGAAGAATCCTTTGAAAAAGGCGTTTCTCTTTGCCGTTTTGCCATAAAGATAGACCCATATGCCGAAGTTTTCTATCAGCACCTTATGCGTTGTCTGCTCTCACTTGGCAAACGTGATGATGTTGTTACTGTCTACGAAGACATGAGCAAAATTCTGCTCTCAACCTTCGGCGTAATGCCCGATGCCGAAAGCCGCGCGCTTTATCGCGAGGCTCTCCGCACAGTAAATCTGCACACGCTTTCGCCCGATAATCTCTATGACGAACTTGCAGAGATTGGTCCCGTGTCGGGAGCACTAATCTGCGATTTTGACTTTTTTAAGATGCTTTATCAGGCAAATGCGCGCATGCTTGCGCGAAGCGGAAATACTGTTCATATTGCTCTTTTGAGCATTGTTTCGCGTACAAAAACAAAACTGCAGCGCCGCAGCCTTGACCTTGCAATGGACAATTTGCAAGCACTCCTGTCTGCTTCTCTCAGGAAAGGAGATACAATAACACGATGCTCGTCATCGCAGTTTTTGATAATGCTGCCGCAAGCAAACTATGAAAACAGTTCTGCGGTATGCAGCCGAATTATTGACGGTTTTTCAAGGAAGTATCCTCACTCGCCTGCGCGAATTGACTTTTTTGTAAAACCCATTCTGCCTTCAACCGACAATTAACAAAACTATGCTAAAAAGAACAACTCTTTTTCTTTCACTTATTATTTTAGTTTTTCTACTCTCGGCTTGCGTTGATATTACATATGTTACAACTGCCGAAACAAGCACATCAGAAATCATTTCTGAAACGGCGCAGCCGCAAAATACCGAGCCGACTGCCACTGCGCTCACTACCACTGAAACTGCGACAGTCGGTTCTACCGAAACCAGCGCAGAAGCCACAGAGTTATCCACTGCAGAAGTCACTACCATCGAAACAGCTACTGCAGAAGTTACTGAGCCAACTGCAACTACGACCGAAGAAGTTACTGAGCCAGCTACAACCGTAGCAACTACTGCAGAAACTACGGAGATAACTACCACAACTACTACTGTAGTTACTACCGCAGAAACAACAACTGCAAAAACCACCGAAGAAACTACTACTGCGGCTACTACAGTGGCTACTACTGCAGAGATCACAACTGCCGCTACAACAACTATAACTACCGAAGCCGCAGAAGATAATGCGCCCGCAGAAATAACATTTTTACCCAAAGCAAGTGGGAAAGCAACAAAGGTTTGCGACAGTGCTATCATCGACTACTCAAACATCTCAAGCGGATATGTGATGGTGCAGTTTACTGCCGACACCGATACCCGCTTAAAAGTACAGGTAAAATGCAAAAACAACACCTACACCTATAATATTTCCCCAAAGGAATGGACGGTTTTGCCTCTCTCTGAAGGAAACGGCGAATATACCGTAACTATATTTCAAAATGTTTCCGGCTCGAAATATGCAACTGTTCTTTCACAGAGCGTTAATGCAAATATAAAAGACGAAACCTCTGTCTTTCTTTATCCAAACCAATATGTTGACTACTCTGTTGCAAAAAATGCAGTTGCAAAAGCGGCTTCACTTACCAAGGGAAAGAAAAATCCGCTTGACAAGGTTGCCGCAATCTACGATTTTGTAATAAATACGCTAACATACGATACAGAAAAAGCACAGACCGTAAAGAGCGGATATCTGCCGGTCCTTGACGAAGTGCTAAAAGCCAAAAAAGGTATCTGTTTTGACTATGCTGCACTTATGGCGGGTATGCTCCGCAGCCAAGGAGTCCCCTGCAAACTCGTTGTCGGCTACGCAGGTGAAGCATACCACGCATGGATAAATGTATGGTCCGAAAATGAGGGTTGGATAAACGCCGTTATCTTCTTTAACGGCACAACTTGGGAACGCATGGACCCAACATTTGCATCCGCATCCAACGGAAGCGGTAAAATTGAGCAATTTATCGGCGACGGCAAAAATTACACCGTAAAATACTTATACTAAAAGGAGGAGTCATATGAAAAAGCACATTCTTTCTTATGAAGAAATATCACAGCTTTGTTTAGAGCTCTCTCTTTTAGTTCACGCAGGCGCAACTATAGGTGACGGACTTGTTTTGCTGGCTGATGAAACTGACGAAGTTTGGCTTAAAGACGGTCTTAATCAAATTGCCAAAGAAATAGATGACGGAAAAGCTGCATCTGCAGCATTTAGAAACTCCTCTTTGTTTCCTTGCGATGTTGTTTCTATGCTTGAAGTTGGCGAAAGAACAGGACGAATCGAGCAAGCGCTTGCATCACTTTCAAAGCATTATGAAAACAAGCACATAATGGATGCAAGAATCAAAGCCGCAATTGTATACCCCTCAATACTTTTACTGATCATGCTTACCGTGATTGTCACGCTGCTGACAAAGGTTCTTCCGATTTTTACCGAAGTTTACGCATCGCACGGCGGCAGTATAAACGGATTTGCCGGAATACTGATGCATATCGGTACTTTTTTGAATAGCGCCTTTCCTCTGCTTATTTTGATTTTTGCACTTGCTGTTTCCTTTATAATTGCCATTTCTTTTTCCGAGCGTTTCAGAGAAACAGTTTTTTTCGGAAGCGGCAAGGAATTTAAAGGTTTGACTAAATCCGTAGCATGCGCACGCTTTGCAAGCGCATTTGCAATGGGGATTGCAAGCGGACTGACAACCGAAGATGCCGTAAAAACCGCCTCATTATTAATTGGCAACATCAAATCGGCTAAAACTCGCTGCGAAAAATGTTTTGAACTGCTCGAGGCTGGAAGTTCCCTCTCCGATGCGCTCAGTGCCACAGGGCTTATGCCAAAAGCCGAATGCCGCCTTCTTTCAATGGGAATTGCCGGCGGTAACTGCGAAATTGCATCCGAAGAAATTGCATCAAAACTTGAAAATGCCGCAGAGACAGAAACCGAACGTAAAGTTAACGCTATCGAGCCTTTCATAGTAACTGTTACTTCTGTTTTGATTGGGCTTATTCTGCTCTCTGTTATGCTTCCGCTGACAAACATCATGTCGGCAATAGGTTGATAAAATGAAAAACAACTCTATTCAAAAGTCGTTTAGTATAGTAAAAATACCTCTCATAATCTGCATTGCTGCTATTCTTTTTTTCATCGCAGTTACAAACATATCAAACGCGCAAAAAAACGAAATGCGGCAGAATCTTGAGGACGCCCTGCGTCAAAGTGCCACAGCCTGCTATGCCGTTGAGGGCAAATATCCACAAAGCCTTGACTATCTTACAAAAAACTACGGTGTGCAAATTGACGATGACCGCTATAATGTTTTTTACGAAGTTATTGCAGAAAACCTGATGCCAAATATTACAGTTACAGAAAAATAACATGAACAAAAAATCAAAAAACAGTTTTCTTTCGCTTGTTCCTTTGCTACTGTTCTTCGCGTTGACAGTTTGCATTTTATATATGTGCATCATGGGAATTAGCATATCAAAAAGAATCGCCGCACGCGATAACGCATCGTTTGCACTTCGTACTGCCTGCGGCTATACCACTGCCAAAGTTCAGAGCGCTACCACAAGAGATGATATAGGAACCGAAAGTTTTGGCGGCTGCGATGCACTTGTAATAAAAGAAAAACACGGCGGCAAGGATTATCTCACGCGCATATATTGCTACGACGGATATCTTCGCGAGCTTTTTTCGGCGGCGGACGCCTCACTTTCTCCAATAGACGGAGAAAAGCTTTTGAAGCTTGACAATATGTCTTTTGAAAAAGGCAACGACACTTTAAGCATCTGCTTTACCGAAAGCAACAAAAACACCAAAACTCTTGTATTTTACGAGGTGGGAGAATGAATAGCAAGGCACCGCTCTTTCTTATTGAGTTTTTAATAATGTTGCTTGTTTTTTCGGTTTCCTGCGCGATATGCCTGAAAGTTTTTTCAAAAGCGGAGCTCATTTCTCTTGAAAACGAATTGCGCGACGATGCAATAATTGAGACTCAGAACATCGCCGAAAAAATCAAAGGCACTGACAGTTTTGAGCATCTTGGCGCCGCTTTTGACGGTGAAAAATGGGTAATAGACAAAGGAAACTACCACATTTTAATCACAAAAAAAGAAAGCAGCCATCCCTTACTTTGCATTGCCGAAATCGAAGCAGCTGATAAAAACGGAACCGAGCTTTTTTCGTTTGAAGTCTCGTATCAAAAGGAGGCGGTATAGTGAAAAAAGGAAAATCTCCGTTTCCAATGGTGGGGGCAACTTCGCTTATTGTAATTTTCGCAGTACTGTGCATAACGGTATTTGCGCTTTTAGCACTAAAAACCGCAAAGAGCAGTTCAAAACTGTCAATCATCTCTGCCGAAAATGCTATAGCATATTACAATGCCGATAGTGAAGCAAATGAAATTCTTGCGCGGTTGAGAAATGGCGAAAAATTGCAAAATGTCAGCGCAAACGGCAATGTTTATACCTATTTTTGTAAAATTTCCGACACCCAACTTCTAAATGTAGAGGTGGAAATACGCTCACAAAACGACTATACCGTCTTAAAATGGCAAAAAGTCTACGCAAATGACTGGCAAGCAGATGATACAATGGACATCTGGGACGGAATATTTTAAATTCAGAGGTTAATATGACCGATATCAAAATGTACTTGGAAAAAGCCGTAAATCTTGCGGCTTCCGATCTTTTTATCGTTGCCGGCGCGCCCATAAGCTACAAAGTAAAGGGGCAAATCTGCGACTTTAGTACCGAAAAACTCTCCGCTACAGATACCGAAAAACTTGTAAGTGATATATACTCCCTTGCTGAAAGAGCAATGGATTCATATACTAAAAAAGGCGACGATGATTTTTCATTTGCAATTGCGGGACTTGCCCGCTTCAGAGTAAGCACGTACCGTCAACGCGGCTCACTCGCCGCCGTAATCAGAGTAGTTGCTTTTGATATTCCGGACTACAAGGATTATAAGATCCCGGATGAAGTAATGGCGCTTTCCGGCGTGACAAACGGACTTATTCTTTTTACGGGAACTGCAGGAAGCGGAAAATCCACCACACAGGCATGCCTTATAGACCGCATTAACCATACACGCAATTGCCATATTATCACGCTTGAAGACCCCATAGAGTTTTTACACAGAAATGACAAAAGCATAATAAGCCAGCGCGAAATTGCCATAGATACAGCCGACTGCCTTTCAGGACTTCGTGCATGTTTGAGACAGACACCAGATGTCATTCTCCTTGGAGAAATGCGCGATGCCGAAACTATACACACCGCAATGACCGCCGCTGAAACCGGCCACACTGTTATTGCCACTCTTCATACCAAAGGCACCGCTAACAGTATCGACCGTATCATAGATGCCTTTCCTGCATCTCAACACGGACAAATCCGTGTACAGCTCGCATCGGTTTTGCACACCGTTGTTTCGCAGCAGCTTTTGCCGGGTAAAAATGACCTTGTGCCAGCATTTGAAATTATGCACACAAACAGTGCCATACGCAACATGATAAGAGAGGGCAAAACACATCAGCTTGCTGCCGCCATCGCGTCAAGCGGTTCTGAAGGAATGCTCTCAATGGATTCTTCTATATTGGAGCTATACAAAAGCGGCGACATTACAAAAGAAACCGCGCTCACATTTGCGGACAATCCCGAACAGTTATTAAGAAGAATATAAAAAGGAACGAGTTAAAACTCGTTCCTTTTTACTTCATATGAAAGCACAAAATGTACAACCCAACGGGTCTTTTCGCTCCCATCAGCACTGCAGGTTGAAAGCGTAAGCACTTTGTCGCCATCAGCAGCGCTTGGCACAATGCCACTGTCTACCACCGAATTCTTCAAGCAGTAGTTAAAATACGCTTGCTGCCCTTCTGTCTCTTTTAGTCCAAGACGGTAACTGTGTCCGTTGATCGCATCTGCGTCATATGCGGCAAAAGCGTCATAGCGCATTACCTTGTCAAGAGTTACAATATAGACTGAAGGATGCGTTTTTAAATAGTCAATATCATTGTAATATTTTAGCGAATTGAACATTGCATCGCTATACATTCTGTGTCCGTATATAATAGAATGAAAATCGGAAAAATCCGGAGCGTTTCGGTAATCAAGATAGATCGAACCGCCTGCATTTCGCCTTCCGTCCCATGCATAATCAAGATAGTATGTGTTATTTTCCCCTTGCAAAAGCGGGTAAGAAACCGTAGAATCCGGTATCACTATCCACCCGAACACATCCTTATTCACCTTGGAAAGCGCGGCTATATCGGTTTCAAACAGACTTTGAGCATACTCATCAACTATTTGAGGCTCCGTAGTAGTTATTTCAACTTCCGAAGTGATTGTTTCTGTTTCTATAGCTGTTGTGGCAGCAGTAGTTTCTTTAGTTGTTGTGAGCGAAGAAACATTTGCAATTTCTATTGCCTGGCTTTTTGCTCTATCGCTTTCTTCGTAGCCATATCTTTGCATAATCATGCCTAAAATGCCAATCGCCAATACGACAATAAAAATAACAGCACAAATAAGTTTTATACCTTTTTTCATTCGCTCACCCCTTTCTTAATTAATATAGGCTTGGCAAACCAAGCCTATATTAATTGGATTTTGAAGGATTTATTCGTTCTCTTTTTTCTTTTTGTCAAAGAAGCTAAGAGCTATAAGCCCCATTCCGGAAATAGCGCTCATTGCAAACCACACATATGTGTCGCCGGTTTTCGGAACTTCTTCATCGGGAATGTCAGTTAACGGTACTTCCTCTTCAACAATTTCAACCAGTTCTTCTGTAGTGGTTATTTCTGTCTCGGTGGTAGTTTCCTCGGGTTCTGTTTCCTCGGGAACATTAACCGTGGTTATCTCTTCCGGCTCGGTAACGGGTTCCGGCTCAGTTGCAACAGTGGTAATTTCAACAGTTGTCACCTCTGTAGCAACGGTGGTTGTTTCTTCCGGCTCTGGTTCGGGTTCGGGCTTGGGTTCGGTAACAGTGGTTGTAACTATGGTAACGACTTTACCGATTTTTTTACCTGTTGTCACTTCTGGCTTTTTAGTTGTTGTAACTTCGGGCTCGGTTGTTGTTACTTCGGGTTCTGTTGTTGTAACCTCGGGCTCGGTTGTTGTAACTTCGGGTTCAGTTGTTGTAACCTCGGGTTCTGTTGTTGTAACCTCGGGCTCGGTTGTTGTTACTTCGGGCTCGGTTGTTGTTACTTCGGGCTCGGTTGTTGTAACCTCAGGTTCTGTTGTTGTAACTTCGGGTTCTGTTGTTGTTACTTCGGGCTCGGTTGTTGTTACTTCAGGCTCGGTTGTTGTAACTTCGGGCTCGGTTGTTGTAACTTCGGGCTCGGTTGTTGTAACTTCGGGCTCGGTTGTTGTAACTTCGGGCTCAGTAGTTGTAACTTCGGGTTCTGTTGTTGTAACCTCAGGTTCTGTTGTTGTAACCTCGGGCTCAGTTGTTGTAACCTCGGGCTCAGTTGTTGTAACCTCGGGCTCAGTAGTTGTAACTTCGGGTTCTGTTGTTGTAACCTCAGGTTCTGTTGTTGTAACCTCGGGCTCTGTGGTAACTACGATTTTGCGGTTTTCAATTTTCTTTATCGCTCTGCCGCCAGAATCTTTCAAGTCAGTGTTTCCGTAATATACAACAACGCTGAAAGCTTCATCGCTTGCAATATATCCTTCAGGAGCCTTGGTCTCTTTAAGTGTATACTCATGACCGGAAGGGATATTGGCAAAAGCAACTTTACCGTCTTTGTCAGATGTTGCGGTTTTTGCAGTGATACTTACTTTGCCGCCGCATACTGAACAATTCTTGTTATGCGAAAGTTTGAAAGTTGCGCCTGCGAGCGTGTCGCCGTCGTCATCAGTTTTTACAAAAGCGAGGTTACCCAAATATCCTTTTACGGAAGGAATCTTGAAATCAATTGTCTTTTCTTTGCCAAGACCATTGTTTGTGCGTATCTGATAGGTAAGAGAGGTGGGGCCGTTTGTCTTATACTCATTATTCTCTACAAAGTCGGACTTTTCATTTGCAAGTCTTACTCTGTAGGAAAGTGTATAGGTGTAAGTTGAGGTATTGCCATTTTTGCTTGTAATATAACCGGAGTTTTTAAGATCCCAGCGGATTTTGTCATTGTTGCTTTCAAAAACTGCTGTATTTTCTCCGTTTTCTACAGCCTTACCGCTAATGGAGGTACCGGCAGCCTTGCCGCCTTTATTATAGAAATGCACGAAGTCGATATATTCAAGCTGGCTTTCATTCATTGCATCGTTAACTACCCAAGAAGCAGCAACTTCATTTTCGGTAATCTCACGAATTTCTTTGAAAATGTTTTCATATGCCTTTTTAAGACCACTTGTATTGGTGCTCTTGTAGTAATAACCGGAACCGATGCTATTCTTAAGCCAATTTTCAAACTGACCGTCTTTAATAATGTATCCGCTCTTGTAGCAATCAATTACCGAAAAACCGGCTTTTATATTATTGGCATCGTTTTTTTCATAAGCTGCAATGCTCTGTCCTGCTACATCAACGCCGATTGAGAAAATAGTAGTGCCGTCTTTTTTAATGGTAGCTGCAAGTTTCTGTGCCTTGTCTGCTGCACGGTCGCTATAGCTCGTGCCGTAGGTACAGGGCTTGCCTTTTTTATCGTTGTTAAGGTGGCTGCCGTCAGCATCGTACGGATCAACTCCGGTATATCCCTTGGAAACATAGGTTGTGGGGAAACCGTCGCTTAAAAATACGATGTATCTATTGTCAACCTTTGAAGCTTTGAGCATATCATTTGCCATTTTAAGACCTGCTTCAATATTGGTAAAACGATCATGTGAACTTGCATAACCTGCCGCATTGATGATTTTGCCGGTGTCTGTCTTCATCTCTTTTACAAGAGACGTTGCCTGCTTATCGGATGCGCACGAAGACATCGCAAAAATCTCATGTGCGTGTGTGTTAAACGCTACAAAACCAAGTTTGCGTGTGGCAGTAGTTCCCTTTGAATAATCTGCAAAGGTTTCGATAAAGTTGGTTGCCGCATCCATTGCAGCCGCATAGCGAGTAGTATTGCCAAACACACCCGCCATTGTATTGGAAATATCCATTACAACTACAACTGCGATATCCTGCGCTTTATAGATTTCCTCTATCTTTTCAGTGGTAACTACTTCGAGGGTAATATCAAAATAGTTTTCATCATCTGTAGAGGAAACAGTCTTGCTAACCGAAACACCGTCACTGTTGAGTGATCCGTTTGCAGGATTTGCTCCACCAGTCTTTACAATTTGTACAGAATTGTCTGCGTAAGCTTCGGTTGCAAATGCTCCCGATACAAGTCCCATTACAAAGGTTGCAACGAGCACAAGCGCGAGTGCCTTTTTAAAAAGAACTCTGTAATTAATCTTTTTTGCCATTGTTTCAATCCTCTTTTCTAAGTTTTTTGGATCGAAATACTGGCGGCCCGGCTAGCATAGTCTTTT
>SVRG01000129.1 GCA_015064965.1 Oscillospiraceae bacterium | reverse complement strand
TGTGCTTTCCTTCTTGAAGCTCTATGAGCTCACCGGTTACAAGCAGTGGAGAGAGCGCGCTATTATCTTCTGGTGCAACGCTTGCCAGTGCATTTCCGACGGCACAATGTTTATAAACGGCAGACTCCGCCCCGCCGGCGCCCAGGACGAAGCCATTTTCCACACACGTTGGGGAAGATACGGCGTTAAACCCTTCGGTCCCTCACAGTGGCTCCCCGGATGGCCATGCGCATTCCGTCTTGAAAACCTACGTTTCCATGACGATTGGGCAATTTTTGACGAAGGTATTACCGAAATCGAAGGCAAAATCGAAAGATAACAAAAAGGCATTGAGTTTTAAAGCTCAATGCCTTTTACTTTGATCACTTGAGAATCATTTCGATTTCATTGCCGTTCAAACGGTTTTTCTCTTCCAAAGCCTTTACAAGCGCGTCGATCTTTTCGCGATTATCACTGATAATCTTTATCGCCTGCACCATCTGCTCTTCAAGAATGGCATTAACAGCGCTTCTGACCTTGTCGTTCATTTCTCCGTCAGAAACCGCAAGCCCAAAATCCTTGTCCATGCCATACGTACAGACAATGTGGCGCGCAAGCGATGTCGCCGATGCAAGGTCGCCGGATGCACCGGTTGAAATTCCGTCAACTTCGCCGTAATAAACGATTTCAGCAGCTCTGCCTCCAAGCGATGTTCTCACCCTTGAAAGAAGCTCGTCCTTTGTATATATCGCCTTGCCCTCGTTATCCGCATGCTGCATATATCCGCCGTGATTTGCTCTGGCAACAACCGTAAGATATGACGGCGTTTCGCCGCTGTGGAAACATAAAAATGCGTGACCTGCCTCATGCCTTGCGACACGCTGCAGCTGGGATGCATCCCACTTCTTCACATCGCCGCTATTGAAGGTTTCAAATGCGTTTTCAAAAATCGTATCCGTAACAGTGGTGCTTCCCTCTCTTATCGCGCTTCGGAGTGCAAGTTCTATTACAGAATCAAGCGCTGCAAGACTCATTCCCACGCTTCGCATTGCGATATTCTCAACCAATTCATCGCTAAGGCAAAGTGCAGGATTTTTCTCCATCTTCATTCTGATAAACTTAACTCTGTCAGTGCGCTCCGGCAAATCAATGTAAATTCTTCGGTCAAAACGGCGCATAAGAGCCGCATCCAGACTCTTGGGAGTACCGGGTGTAACATCAAAATTTGTTGCAGCAAGTACAAACACCGGCTTTGTGGCATCAACGCCAAATCCGTCCATTTCGGTGAGAAACGCAGTGAGTGTTGCCTCCACTCCGGCAGTACCCTCTCCGGCTCCTGTACGCTCCTTGGCTATAGCATCTATCTCGTCAATAAAAAGAATGGACGGCGCATATTTGCGGGCAATTCTGAAAAGCTCGTGCACGCGCTCCGGTCCTTCGCCCACATATTTTTTCAAAAACTCGTTACCCTGCGACGCAATGAACGTAACATCTGCCTCTGCCGCCATTGCCTTTGCCAACATGGTTTTGCCGGTGCCGGGAGGGCCGTAAAGCAATACGCCCTTGGGCGCCTTAACGCCTGTACCCATGTACTTTTTAGGATTTTTCAAGTACTCTACAAAATATGTAAGCTCCTTCTTTGCATCTGCTGCGCCAAGCACCTCTTCAAACCTTACCGTAGGTCTTGAAACTGCACTCAACACATTTTTTGCATCAGATGAATCAACTGCAACGCGCATCTTGAAATCAAAAAGGCGGATCTCGGCTTCTTTACCGTCCTTGGAAAGGCGCTGTGCTGTTTCAAAAGAAACAATTTTGTTTGCCCTTGCAAGTCCGGTGAGGTTTGCCTGCTGATGAAGTGCGGATATAAGATTCTTTATCTCTGCTGCAAAATCAAAACTCTCGTCATTAAACGGAAGTACGCGGCGAACTCCATGCTCAAGAAGAGAAACTTTTTCTTCCTCATCAAGAATGGTAACGCCGTCATCAAGCAAATAGACCGGCATGCTTCTCGTTCCCTCGCCGAGGAACTTTAAAAAATCACGCGCAGGCGAGATCGTATCTGCAATGTTTAAACTGTCAAGCACGCTCTCTTCTGCTCCGCACTTCATATCCAATAGCACAAACGACAAATCATTGTGCTTAATGGCACTTACCGCCGCGTCAAAATTATCCGCGCCGATAACATCTATTTTGGGGAGACGCTGTTTGCACTGTGCCACGACCTCTTCGTTTGCAAATACAAGGATCTGCGGTCTTGAGGCTGCCTCAAACAGTTTGCGCACCTCCTCCGGTGCGGTGGCGATATCCAATGTTATTCTTATATTCTCAAGGTCAACTATACCTGTTTTTATTTTCTCCGATGCAACAAGTCTGAAAAGCTCATAGAGTTCATCATTAAAAAATGCCTCTGCTCTGCCGCGGACAGTTCGTGCGTCCGCAGTTCCGCCTTCAAAGAAAAGCAGTGCAGAATAGACACCGTTCTCAACTGTAAGTTCAACTCCGGTTTTGTCCTTAAGATTTTTCGCCTGTCTGCAGATTTCTTTTTCGGCAATGGTACAAAGAAAATCGGCACCGATGTGGTTAAACATAATCACATTGGCTGACGCAAAGCGGGAACAAAGCGCGCTTGGGAAAAACGGCACATGCGTTTCGGGGTTTACATCCTCCTCGATCGCTTTGATTATCACCTTGCGCGAAACCGTTGAAAAGTCAGTGGAGTCACTGTCCTTATACAGTGATCTGCCTGCGTTTGTGGTCATTATAATGATCGCATTGGTAAAGGAAACCTCTTTGTCTGTATAATTATCGCGAAGACGTCCTGCATCAAGCATCTGCAAAAACAGATGAATAACGCCGATATGCGCTTTTTCGATCTCGTCAAAAAGCAACACACATTCAGGGTTTTTAGCCACAAATCCGGTTACGTTACCCTCGGATGCATCCTTATATACCTTATCAGTTCCGCAAAACTCAAGGCTTGCCTCTTTTGTGGAATATTCGCTCATATCAAAGCGCATAAACGGAAGCTTAAGAGATTGCGCCGCCATTTCAGCAAGATATGTTTTGCCTACACCGGGAGGGCCGGCAAAAAGGAATGTTGCACGCGGGCGCTTTCTGTCATTGTCAATCATGGAGAGCATTTTGCCCTGAAAATATCCGGTGGTGAACACATTTATTGCATGATCCTGACCGAAAACTTTCGATTTGAGTTCCTTGCGAACGCGCTTGACATCGCTGACAAGCACATCAATGCCCTCTTTGGCTTCGCAAGGTGACTCCGCTTTTTCCTCTGCTACAGTTTCTTTTGGTTCTTTTTCTTCTTTCACCGGCGCGGCAGATTCTTTTTCAGTTTCCTGCTCGTCATCTTCCGGGTCTGCATTGCCCATAAGCGCCGCCTTGATTTTCTCATACGAAAACTTTGCTATGCTTTCTTCGCCTTTTGACGAAGCCTTCTCCAAAGCTTCACTGAAGGGTCTGGACTTTGATTGAAGCATAGAGTTAAACAAATCAGGTGCAGTAAGCTCGGTTTTGCCGCCAAGAAGTGCCTTGGTTCTTGCCATAACCATGATTTTTTGCATATATACGCCGTCTGCGCTGTCGGCATTCAGCGACGATTCGATATACTCCCTGAGCGCTTGGCTGACGGCTGCAGCATTTGCGCCGAGTTTTGCTACAATTTCTTTGATTTCTTCAAATTCCGCGCCTTGCTGCGAATTTGATGCTACCATATCAAAAACAATTGCTGCAAATTTTTCGGCTGTTACTTTATCGTCTCCAAATGTGCTTTTAGCAACGTCGATAATATGGTCCAAAAATTTGCTGTTAACAATATCCGCCATATCGCACCTCTTTCTAAAGTGACAAAATTCTATATTTATTTAAAGTATACTATATAGTTTATTTTCAGTCAACAAAAAAGACCGCCAAGGCGGTCTTTTTTGCTGTAAAATCTCAAATGTCATTTGCCATAATGCTTTCCAATACATCAAATACATGCAGTGGAGAAACAAAATTTTCAGCAAGAATACTCTTTATATTCTCTGCCGTAACGCGGTCCCGCGCAACGCCCTCT
>SVRG01000022.1 GCA_015064965.1 Oscillospiraceae bacterium | reverse complement strand
AGCAAAGCGGTACAAAAAAGAATGCGGGTATCCTTTTGGTTGACAACGATATAGCTGCAAGCTATATCGCTAAAAATAGCGCAATGACAGTTACCGCCGCATCAAAGGTATTCGACTGTGTGTTCCACACACCCACTTCGTTTATGAAACTTTTGGATAGATAAAATGGCAGATAAAAACGTTCACGAAAAGCATCGCCAGAGAGTAAAAGCTCGTTTTTTGCGAGAAGGGTTAAGCGGATTTGAAAAACATAATGTGCTTGAAATGTTGCTGTTTTTTACAATACCGCAGAAAGATACAAATGAGATAGCTCACGAGCTTATTGATCGTTTTGGTTCGCTTAAAACTGTGTTTGAGGCACCGATAGAGGAACTTCTCAAGGTCAACGGCGTTGGTGAGCACACGGCAACTTTGATAAAGTTTATACCCTCACTATGGGCAGAGGTGTCAGGTGAGATTGATAAGAAGAATAAGTATGACAGTGTAAACAAGATCGGCAAACTTTTGGTAAAACGCTATGCAGGTATTACAAAAGAAATCGCATATCTTGTTTTATTGGATAATTCCTGGCATATAATTGATATAGTGAATATTGGAATGGGGTCCGTGAATCAAGTGTTTCTTGATACCCGTAAAGTTGTGGAGCATTGCATTCGCACAAACGCATCAAGAGCACTCGTGTCGCACAATCACCCAAACGGAGAACTCATCCCGTCAACAGAGGATTATACCACAACCGAGATGCTTGCAAAGCTTTTTCGCTCGATTCACGTTGATTTTTTGGAGCATTTGCTCATAGCCGGCGATAAGTTTGATGTACTGCTTGCAAAAAGTGAGGGCTTTTTGTTTCAGCGAGCGGACAGAGAGAATTTTTACAGATAAATAATCCACCGTAATATTGACATTGAGATTTTGATGTGGTAAAATGTTACGGTATATTGGGGTGTAGCCAAGTGGTAAGGCACCAGACTTTGACTCTGGCATTTCGCTGGTTCGAGCCCAGCCATCCCAGCCAACAAAAAAGCAGACCTTTTGGTCTGCTTTTTTTGGTTTTGTCACTTTTTACTTGTAAAACTGCTTGCTTATGGTATAATTATGCTATAGATTATCTATGCACAAAAGGGGGAACGGTTTTGAAAAAAGAGAATTTGGTTGAGTTCCTTGCTGCATTACATCCTGTTTTGAGCGAAGAAGCGCAGGATTTTGAAACGCTGTGCGCCGATATTGCGGCAAAAAACATTCCTGTTAGCTTCATGCCTTGCGTTACTTTTGATCTGTGGCCGGTGTATGCGCTTCAATGCACAAATGCAAATGTGCATATAGATTCCTATAACGGTTCGATGTTTTATATCGCCCCGATAGGTGAGCACGATTTTTATTTAAAACCGCATCTTGAACAAATAATGACCGACTTTTACAAGGATGATTTTGATGATTTTGGCTTGATGTACGGCGGCGAACTTGAGGAAATGCTGTTGCTTGAATCCCAAGATATTGGCACATTTTTTAAACTTGGCGATGTTTCAGAAAAAGCAAATGCCGTTTACATGGGATTTTCGATGCCAAACGGCGCGGCAGCGCATATCCTGTTTTTGCTTGACAGCATGGTGAATACATGGGAAAACTGTTTTGAAAAGTATTCTGTAAATTGCGATGCTTTGATTGATTCGCATAAGGGAATGGGGGATTGGTTTGATACGACACCGCTATATTCGTATTTTCAGAGTACACAGAAAAAAGAATTGCTCCCCAAACTATACTTCAAGGGTAAGTATATAAGCCATGAGGCGCCCAAAGGATACAAGCTGATACACTCCGTGGAGGAGAGCCGTGACGGCGAGTGTGTAAGCGAATTGTATATAACGGACTATGATGTCAAGAATTAATATTGTATAAAACTCTTGCAACTTACGCGGTTTTAATATATAATAAAATATACCACACTATCCGAAAGGCGGTACAGAGTATGATTTTGGATAAGAATAAGAAACAGGACACTCAGGTTTTCAACAAGGTTGACCTCAATGATGACGGCACCAAAGTGATTTTGCTTGAGGTTTACAAGGCGCTCAGCGAAAAGGGTTATGACCCGATAAACCAGATTGTCGGCTACATCCTTTCCGAGGACCCCACCTATATTACGAATTATAACGGCGCGCGCGGGCTTATTCGCAAGATTGATAGGGACAAGCTCCTCAATACGCTTGTTCGCGAATATCTTGGAGTGTAAATCGTGGATATTATTTCACTTGCGCCATGCTCTGCTGCGGGCGGGGCAAGCGTTGCGCTTGGTATGTTCGACGGTGTTCATATGGGACATCGGCGTATCATTTCTGCGGCAAAAAATAAAGGCACCGAGCGAGGAATACCCACTTCGGTGCTTCTTTTTTCGTCATCACCGCACAGAGCACCTGAGATTTTGCCGCTTTGCGACAGGCTAAAAGAACTTGAAAAACTCGGCGTTAACTATGCCTATGTTTATGATTTTGAGGAACTAAGAGGAATGTCTGCTGAAGAGTTTGTCAGTGTCGAGCTTTGCAAAAAACTCGGTGCAAAAGCTGTTTTTGCAGGATATAACTACCGTTTCGGTGCGCGTGCTGCGGGCGACTCCGAAATGCTGAAAAAACTTGCCAAAGAGAACTCTATTGAGTGCGGCATCACGGAAAAAGTAGAGTTTTTGGGTGAGAGCGTCAGCTCAACGCGCATTCGCGCACTTCTTTGTGAGGGAGATATCGAAAGCGCAAACGCGCTTCTCACATATCCGTATTATATTTGTTCCGAGGTGCTTCACGGTAAGGAGCTCGGACGAAAACTCGGTATGCCCACCGTAAATCAGCGTATCGAAAGCAGCCGCACACCGCTTGCGCGCGGCATTTATTATACCAAGACAACTGTTGACGGCAGGGAATACATCTCGGTTTCAAACCTTGGCGTGCGCCCGACCGTTGAAAACACCGAGCAGATAAACCTTGAAACGCATATTATCGGATTTGACAGCGATCTCTACGGAAAAACGGTTAAGGTTTCGCTGTTTGGCAAGGGGCGCGGTGAAATGTGCTTTGCCGATGTTGACGAGCTTCGCCGTGAGGTAGAGCGCGACATTGAACGCGCAGTAAATTACTTTAAAAAATAAGGGGGTGGCATGGTGCGCCACTTTGTAAAAATAATAATTGCGGCGGCACTCATGCTGCTTTTAGCGGTTTGCTCGTTTGCGACGGACTCGCTTGATGCGATATCCGAAGAGGATAAGACCATAAGTGCTGTTGCTTCTGCAGCGATTTACAATATCGAAAACGATACCGTTGTTTTTAGTTACAATGCGGACAAGGTATTGCCCACGGCTTCATTTGCAAAAATGATGACCGCGGTGTGCGCTTATGAATTGCTTTCAGAGCGGCTTGACGAAACAATAACCGTTGAAGGGCGAATGATTTATAACCAGAACGGCGGCTATGTTTCCGGCAGATATATCGGCTATTACATCGGCGAGGTTGTAAAGGTCCGCGACCTCTTTTGCGGACTTCTCATGCGCGGTGCAAACGATAGCGCATATATGCTTTGCTACGCGGCGATGAACGGTGCGGATGACAGTGTTGATCAGTTTATCGCATATATGAACGAAAAAGCCAAGTCGCTTGGTATGAATGACACTCACTATGTTAATCAGACGGGACTTGATGCAGAGGGTATGGTTACCACTGCACACGATTCGCTGAAAATTGCAACTGAGTTTTACAAAATCGACTTTTTGACCGGCATTTCAAATGCAGTAAGCTACACAATTCCGCCGTCAAATAAGCAAGGTCAGCTTGTTATCTACAACGAAAACGGACTGAAATACAATTCCAATACAAGTTATCGCTATCACGATTCGCGTGTGATTGGTATAAATTCGGGTATGACGCCTTCGTCCGGCAACTATGCGGCAAGCGCTGTGCGCGGAGAAGAGCTTTCATATGTGATAGTGGTGCTTGGCGGCAAGGAGATTGAAGGGCGAAACAGTGCATACCTTCTTACAAGCGAGCTTGCGACAAAGGCGCTTAAGGAATATGGGTATGTCGAGGTTATAAAAACTTCGGGAATTATAACCGAAATTCCGGTAAACCTTTCTACCGATGCAGACTATGTAACACTTGTTCCGTCGCAGTCGCTAACGCTTTATCTGCCGTATTCGCTCGACATTTCCACCGACCTTACATATTCGTTCCGCCTCGATGTCGAGTCGCTTGATGCACCCGTTACCGAGGGGCAAAAAGTTGGCAGCTACACTGTTTCAAAGGATGATGTGCTGCTTGGCAGCGTTGATCTTGTCACTAAAAACTCAGTTTCCAGAAGTGAGTTTTTGGTAGTGCTTGATAAGATTGAAAACTTTACCACAAGCACATTTTTTATCGTGACGGTAATTGCCGCAGTGGTTCTGACTGTAGCATATTTTATAATCAGTGCCGTTTTGCGCAACCGCCGCCGCAACCGCCATTACAGAAGAAGATAAAATAACGGCAGCCCATACGGGCTGCCGCTGTTTAGTTTTTGCACCAACAGTAGTATTTTTTGTATTGTGTATTTAACCGGCATAGTATAGAATAAAATCAGAAATAAAGAGTTTTGAGGAGGCAAGCATGAAAAAACTTTTAGTTATCCTTTTGACCTTTGCTTTGTTCACTATTGGCATCGCTGCTGCAGTTCCTGTGAACCCGATTTCTAATGACGGTGCCGTATTGGTTTATCAAAATACCTTTGATGATGAGGCTTCAATTGCAGATTTTACCCAGTATCGCGGAACATGGAGCGTTGTTGACAAAACATTGCGCCTTACTGATTATTCAAGCAATACGAATTCATTTATCATCTACACCGGCGATACTGCAGTAACATCGCTTACCGACTATATAGTTGAGGTTGATATTCTCAACTCACAAGGCGCGACAGGACTTGTAGCGCGCGCTGATCTTGATAGCGTTTGCGACCAGAATCACGGTCATTGCGGCTATCTTTCAATGGTAGGAAGTAACGGATACATCACGGGAATCCGTACCTCATCCGCTGATGGAAAATCAACCACTATTTTCAATGCTTCAAAGCAGCTTTTGCATCACGGAGCAGATATTCATGTACGTATAGCTGTTCGCGGCAATGTTATTACTACTACCGTTACCGACATAAGCAGCGGCATGGATCTTTGGGGCTGGACACAGATTGACAACTCATGGACAAAGGGCTCGATAGGTCTTTTTGCATATACAAAAATTCTTGATGGCCTTGACAACCGTAATGTTTCATTTGATAATCTCAAGGTTTACACGCTTCCTGCATTAACAGATGAAAGCGATTTTACCGCGGTTTCCGGCGGATTTTCACAGCATGGCACGGCACGTCTCGATTCAACCGCAGCAGATTCTGTTGCAGTTTATAAGACTTCTCAAAAAACCGGAACAGTGCAGGCACAGGTGTTTACTCCTGCAAGCGGCAAGGTTGGCCTTGTGTTTGCGAAAGAGGAGAATTCGTATTATAAACTTGCTTACTCCTCGGATAAATACCTCTATCTTATCAAAGTTGTTGACGGCGCAGAGACCGTTTTGAAAAAAACGCAATATCTCCACGGTACAAGCTGGTGGGGAATTGGTGACATCCGCGCGGTGTATGACGGCGAAACAGTTTACGGCTACTTCCTTGATAAGTGCCTTATCAAGTATACCGATTCATCCCCCCTCACCGGTACAGGTGTAGGAGTATTTTCAGATGCGGCAGACAACACAATTCTGAATTTTGAGACTTCTGATGTAACAGTTGCGGACAAGGCGGATATCATCATATTTGGCCATTCACATATGGGACGCTGGTTCCATGCTCACCATGTTCTCGGAGACTACGGAAAAGTAATGAATCTCGGTATAGGCGGTTCTACAACAGTTTTCTGGCATACTATTGCCGAGGAGCTTACCACATATGACGCCGATACTGTTATCATCATGTCCGGCTCAAATGACCTTGCATTGCGTGAGAATACCGTAACATTAGAATATCTTTCCGGCACTATTGATATAATGAAAAAAGCCAATCCTGACCTTGAGGTTATACTTATAACTGAGTGGTATCAGCCCGGAAGATATGAGACATATGCTTCTAAAGTGCGCGATATGAACCGCCTTTGGACAGAGTATGCAGAGAAAAACTCAAAGTGGATTACACTTGTTGACGGATTTAGTATTGTAATGAATGAAGACGGAACATTTAACGGCTTCCTTTCTGACGGTACAACCGTTAATTCTAAGGTTTTTGCAGACTCCCAGCACCTCAGCATCCTTTCGTATGACAAGCTTAACGCCCGCGTTCTCGAAGCACTTGAATATCGCTATAACGGCGGAACAGGTGATGCGGACGGAGACGAAGTTATTACCGTAAAAGACGTTGTTCGCTCTGTTAAAATGTTGATTGATGGAGATTTGAGCAAAAAGTTCTATCTTGATGTCAGCGGTGACGGAAAGTTTACAATTCTTGATGTTATAATCATATTAAAGAATATTACAAAGTAAAAAAAGACCAAAGCCGCATTTTCGGCTTTGGTCCTTTTTTAATGCTTTTGCTGTTTCATCCAGATCTTCATGACAAGCTTGTGAGGGAGGAGTTTCACTCCGAGAACCTGAAGCTTTACAGGCAGACCGTGGATCGATACGTCCTTGTTTTTTTTGTACATATCTTTCATTGCGGTTGCAACAACATCTTTGGCTTCGTACATTACATTATAATATGTCACAGCATCTGTGCAGTCAGTTTTTGAACGTTCAAAAAACTCTGTTTTTACCCAACCGGGGCAGATTGCCATTACTTTAATGCCTCGCGGCTTGAGTTCAACATTCAGCGCACGGCTGTAGCTCAGGACAAATGCTTTTGTTGCGCCGTAAACGCCGATATAAGGCACCGGCTGGAATGACGAAAGCGAGTCGAGCTGCAAGATGTGCGAGCCTTTGTTCATGTATGGCAGGGTGTACTCGGTCATGCGAAGCAGTGCCTTACAGTTGAGGTCGATCATATTGCAGGCAACCTCGGTGTCGATATCCTTGTATGTGCCGAATTTGCCAAATCCCGAACAGTTTACAAGTACCGTTACATCGGGCGATTGCTCCTTCAGCAAAGCGCGGTAGGTGTCAAAACTTTCGGCCACGGTTAAGTCAAGCGCGATTGGCACTATCTTTGTTTTGCACTCGTCTTTAAGGCTTTCAAGGCGTTCCATGCGCCTTGCGATAACCCAGATTTCGCTGTATTTGTTTTCCTTGTCAAGCGCGTATACAAATTCGCGGCCCATGCCGCTTGATGCGCCTGTTACAATTGCAATACCCATGTGTTACTCCTTACAAACTTGAGCCGGTAGCAGGAACTTTGATCTTGCGATAATTCAGCGGCTCAGGGTAAATGGATTTTTCTGCATCGTCAGCATAAACAACAGTTGCTTTGCCCTTGAGGGTGAACAGAGTGGAGCCGCCTGCGGTACGTGTGGTCTTTTCGGGGATGAGCGCACTCTTTATCGTGATGGCTTTATCCTGACTTGATACAATGATGATATCCTTTGGCTTGTCCTCTAAAATTGCCGCAACGATGGGGGATGCGCCTGAGTAGATGCTTGAAAGCTTCTTGCGGCTTGCGCGGAACTGATAGTTGGAAAGGCTCACGCGCACGCCCTTGCCGTTTTCAAAAATATAAATCATATTATACTTTTCAAGGTCGGGTGTGATAACCTTCATAAATATTGGTTTTTCGCCGTCGCTCATGCCGAGTTTTGCTGGCAGATAGTCACCGAGAGCGGACGCCTTTACGGGGTCAAAGTCGCGGACGCGTGCACGGTAAAGCTGACGCTGGTCGGTAATAAAGATGATTTCTGCGGCGTTGTCACAGTCCTCGACAAATGTTACGCGGTCACCTTCTTTAAGCTTTTGCTCGTCGTTTCCGCGAAGCGAAACAAGGGTGATTTTTTTGAAGTAGCCGTCATTTGTAAGCAGAATCTTAACATTGTAGTTTTCAAAAAAGTCATCTGCGGTGGCAACCTGAATGTCCTCTTCGGAGATAAGCTGAGTTTTACGCGGTTTTGCGTACTTTTTCTTAACCTCCTGAAGCTGCTTGATGATTTCAGCTTTAAGCTTGATTTCGTCGCCGAGAATATCCTCAAGACGTGCAATTTCCTCTTGCAGGGATTTTATTTCTTCCATGCGGTGGAGAATATATTCTTTGTTGAGGTGACGGAGTTTGATTTCGGCTACGTATTCCGCCTGCACCTCGTCAATGTTGAACGCTTCCATAAGGTTTGGTACAACATCCGAGTCCTTTGCAGTTCCGCGTACGATTGCAATGGCGCGGTCAATATCAAGCAGGATCTTGCCAAGACCGAGCAAAAGATGCAGTTTGTCACGCTTTTTGCCAAGGTCAAATGTGAACTCGCGGCGCACGCAGTTCATGCGGAAACGAATCCACTCTGTGAGTATGCCCTTGATGCCAAGTTGGCGCGGTGAGCCGTCGATAAGCACATTGAAGTTGCAGTCAAAACTGTCCTCCAAAGGAGTGAGCTTGTAGAGCTTTGCCATGAGCTTGTCTGGGTCGGTACCGCGGCGCAGGTCTATGGTGAGTTTAAAGCCGGAAATGTCAATTTCGTCGCGGACGTCGGTGATATCCTTGATTTTGCCGCTCTTGACAGCGTCGCCGATCTTTCCCATGATTGCCTCGATTGAGGTGGAATATGGAATCTGCGTAACGTCAATGCAGTTTGCTTCTTTATCGTAGGAGTAGCGTGCGCGCAGTTTGATTGGTCCGCGTCCGCTTTCATAAACTGTCTTCATCGACTCTCTGTTATATATAATGTAGGCGCCGCCAGGAAAGTCGGGGCCTTTTACTATATCAAGTAGGGTGTCAATGGTGGTATTGGGGTGGCGGAGAAGAGCGATTGTAGCGTCGCAGATTTCTCCGAGATTGAACGAGCAAATGGAAGATGCCATACCAACTGCGATACCCATGTTGGGTGAAACGAGGATGTTTGGGAAAGAGGTTGGCAAAAGTGCAGGCTCGGTGAGAGTGTTGTCATAGTTTGGCACCATGTCAACGGCATCTTTGTCAACGCCGTTGAAAATCTCGGCGCAAAACGGGTCGAGTTTTGCCTCGGTATAACGTGCAGCGGCAAAAGCCATGTCACGGCTGTACTGCTTGCCAAAACTACCCTTTGAGTCAACAAAGGGATGCAACAGTGACTCATTGCCGCGTGTAAGGCGCACCATTGTTTCATAGATTGCCGCGTCGCCGTGGGGATGCAGGCGCATGGTAGTGCCGACAATGTTTGTACTCTTGGTACGGTTGCCGGTCATAAGTCCCATTGTGTACATGGTGTACAGCAGTTTGCGGTGAACGGGTTTGAAACCGTCAATCTCGGGGATGGCACGTGAAATAATAACGCTCATCGCGTACGGCATGTAATTGGTTTCAATTACATCGGTGATGAGTTCTTTTCTCGCAGCCGCTTCGGGGATATTTTGCACTATGGGTTGCTTTTTTGTTCTTGCCATTTTAATGCCTAATCCTTATCATAAATTTCGTATAAATAACTGTTTTTATCCTTGCCAACGCGGCGAACCGCGCCGACATGGAGTAGTATATTAAGCGCTGTTTGCGCCACATGGCGCTGTCTCTTTATCGCTTTTGCAAAATCCGCGCTTGTAAACTTTTTGGGAAGTGTGTGCGGAACAAGCTTTTCAAAATCATTTTTACCGTCAATGTAAACCTCTTCTGCAATTGCAGTTGGGATACGCTCAAAAAGTTCATAGCCTTTGCGGTTACGGTAACTTTTTTTCACCGTCTTGCGGTATTCGGTGATGTCTAAAAGAATAAAATGAAAATACAGATTATCTTCGTTCAGAAGCATCTTGATTTTATAGAGTTCGCCAAATGCATCGTAGATGCTGCCGTAACGCGGACTTTTCCGGGGCTTTGAAGTTTCGCCTGTTTCAGGCGTGATTGTGCAATAGTATTTAGTTTTTGCAATGGGGAATACCACAGTAACAGGATGCTCTTTGAGGAAAAACGCAAGTTTTGCGCGAAGGCGGTCAAATCCGCGGGTCTGTATCTCGGTTATGCAACCGTCGCGCATGATATCGGCAACATATCCACCGAGTGCCACCTCGTGAAAATCATCGCATGGCTCAAGGTAGTATTTAAGCACCGAGTGAAGCGTTTTTTCGGAGAGAGTACCGATGCTTCCGTTAAAAGCTTGGTTCTTTTTTGCTTTTTCAAGCGCATTTTCAAAGCGGTTCATGAAAGTTCAATTATATTGTGCGCCGCGGCGCGTATCATGCGGTTATAAAGCGCAAGCGCAATACCTCTTTGAAGCGGCATCGGTGCGAGGATTTTTTTACAGTCAGTGCTGTCAGCCTCGCGGAGTGCTGCAAAAAGTCGCTTTGCCTGTGAAACCTCGTCATTTAAACTGCCAAGCGTGATTATCTTGTGATTTGGAAAAAGCCCGGCTTCTTCATCGTAAACAAGGAGCAGTGTGTCACTGTCTGCCGCCATGCAATATTCAATACGGCGAGCATTTGTGCCGGAAAGCAGATAGAGCGGGGCTGTTGGCGCATAGTGGCGGTATTTCATGCCGGGAGAGAGCGGGCGCTCGTCATCTTTTAACTTGTTTGTCACCGCTTCTGCCACCAAAACCTCGTCAAAAAGTTCGCGCAGCATATCAAGTGTGATGGCGCCGGGGCGGAGAAGGGTAACTGTGCCGTTTTCGATTTTTACTATGGTTGATTCAAGTCCGAATGTGCAGTCGCCGCCGTCTATAATCATATCAACCTTGCCGTCAAGGTCGCCTTTTACATGCAGGGCGCTTGTTGGAGAGGGTTTGCCGGATATATTTGCGCTCGGCGCCGCAATTGGCACGCCTGCCGCTGCTATAAGTGAGCGTGCAATAGCATTTTCGGGGCAACGTATACCCACAGAGTCAAGTCCGCCTGTTACTGCGCTTGGTATGCAATCGCGCTTTGGCATTATAACGGTGATGGGGCCGGGCATAAAAGCCTCGGCGATTTTTTTAAATTCTTCGCCGACAAAAGCATACTTGTTTGCATCGGCGGGAGATGCGATATGTACTATCAGCGGATTGTCGGATGGGCGCCCCTTTGCCGCATAGATTTTTTCGGCAGCGGAGGCATCAAGCGCGTTTGCGCCGAGTCCGTAAACTGTTTCTGTGGGAAAGACAACAAGCCCTCCGCCTTGCAGGATTTTTCCTGCTTGCGCAAGGGTTGTGCCGTTGATCTCGTTTTGTGTTAAAAACTTAGTCTTCATTACCTTTGAGTTTCTCGGCGGTGTCAGCGGTGATGAGTGCATCGATCA
Organism: Oscillospiraceae bacterium; assembly: GCA_015064965.1. GTDB lineage: Bacteria > Bacillota > Clostridia > Oscillospirales > CAG-272 > UMGS902. Next base: position 12,844 of record SVRG01000022.1, on the reverse strand, counting down.
TTTCGCCGATGTTGCCGTTTAAGAAGTTTTCAAGAGAATAGAGTGTGAGCCCGATACGGTGGTCGGTGATGCGTCCCTGCGGATAGTTGTATGTGCGGATACGCTCACTGCGGTCGCCCGTACCTACCTGGCTCTTACGTGCGGAGGCGATAGCCTCGGTCTGCTTTGTCAGCTCAATGTCATAGAGCTTTGTGCGGAGCATCTTCATTGCCTTATCGCGGTTTTTAAATTGGCTGCGCTCCTCCTGACATTCAACAATAATACCCGACGGAATATGGATAATGCGGATTGCCGACTCGGTTTTGTTTACGTGCTGACCGCCTGCACCGCTCGACTTGCAGGTTTCGATCTTTAAGTCGGCGGGATTAATTTCAATTTCAACATCTTCTGCTTCGGGGAGAACCGCAACCGTTGCAGTTGAGGTCTGAATTCGTCCCTGAGCCTCGGTTTCGGGTACGCGCTGAACGCGGTGAACACCGCTTTCAAACTTAAGGCGCGAGTATGCGCCCTCGCCCTCGACCATAAAGCTTACTTCTTTAAAGCCGCCGAGTTCGGTTTCATTTGCGCTCATAAGCTCGCATTTAAAGCCTGCGTTTGCCGCATACATCGTGTACATACGGTAGAGAACTGCAGCGAAAAGTGCTGCCTCCTCACCGCCTGCGCCCTGACGGATTTCAACGATAACGTTTTTATCATCGTTAGGGTCTTTGGGAAGAAGGAGAATCTTGAGTTCTTCGAGTAGCTTTTCGCAGCGCTCGTTTTCGGTGTCGTATTCCTCTGCCGCCATTTCGCGAAGTTCGCTTTCCACGCTCGAATCGTCGCGCAGCTCTTTTGCGCCGTCACGTGCACTTTCAGATTCTTTGTATTCGCGGAATTTTTCGATAATGGGGGAGAGGTTTTTGCGCTCCTTCATAAGCGCGGTATATTCTGCTTGCTTTGAAAAGATATCGGGGTCCGCAAGTGCTTCTTCGATTTTATCAAAGCGTTCTTCTGCTTTTTTAAGTTTATCTATCATAAGTAAGTTTTATTGCGAGAACCTTTTAATGAAAGGTTCTCGCGCTCTCCAAACCTTTTTGAAAAAAATATTATTTTATTTGCAGAATGCTGCAAATGCTTCGTATGCCGCGTAAACATCAACCTTTGAAACAACTTCGTAGGGAGCGTGCATGGAGATTACGGGAACACCGATGTCAAGTGTGTCAATGTTACGGTTTGCGATATAAGCGGCAACGGTTCCTCCGCCGCCCTCGTCAACCTTACCAAGCTCTGCGGACTGCCAAACAACGCCTGCCGCATCGAGCATATTGCGGATCTGACCTACAAACTCTGCGCCGGCATCGGATGTGCCGCTCTTGCCGCGTGAACCTGTGTATTTGGAAATGGAAACGCCGGAGCCGATAATGGCACTGTTGCGCTTTTCATAAACTTCTGCAAAATTGGGGTCGTAGCCTGCGGTAACGTCTGCAGAAAGGCAGGTGGAATTGCCGCGTACAACTCTCGGATTTGCACCGAGGTTGAGTGCGATCTCTTCCATGAGGTCGGTAAAGATCTCGCACTGCATGCCGGTTACGCCGATGGATCCGATTTCTTCTTTATCTGCGAGAACGCACATAATGGTGTGAGTGTCGTCGGTTGTATCGAGAAGCGCCATGAGGGCAGGGTAGGAGCATACGCGGTCATCGTGACCGTAGGAGCCGATAAGTGCGCGGTCAAGACCGATATCGCGTGCTTTTGCCGCAGGAACAAGAGAAAGCTCTGCGCTGATAAAGTCGCTTTCGTTGATGCCGTATTTTTCGTTGAGAAGTTTTATAACATTCTTTTTAATGCCGTCGCTTTCCTCGTCTGCAAGGGGAGCAGAGCCGCAAAGAATATTGAGAGTTTCGCCCTTGATGGCGGTTGCAAGAGGTTCTTTGGACTGATTAGCAGCGAGATGGGGGAGAAGGTCGTTGATGTAAAAGATGGGGTCGCTGTCATCTTCGCCGATACAAATGTTTGCAACGCTTCCGTCTGCCTTTACAACAACACCGTGGAGCGCAAGGGGAGTAGCGGTCCACTGGTACTTGCGGATGCCGCCGTAGTAGTGAGTTTTGAGAAATGCCATGCCGTCAGCTTCGTAGAGGGGAACCTGCTTTAAGTCGATGCGGGGAGAGTCGATGTGAGCCGCCATGATGCGGATACCGTTTGCGATATCTTCGCTGCCGACTTTTACAAAGTAAACGCTTTTTGCGCGGTTGTTGAGATAAATCTTGTCGCCAACAGAGATCTTGTCGCCGATTTTATACTCATTGTAGCCCTTTGCTTTTGCAAGCGCGATTGCTGCGTCAACTGCTTCGCGCTCGGTTTTTGCGTTGTCGAGGAATGCCATATATCCCTTGGCAAAATCAAAGGCTGCCTCGGTCTTTTCGGGAGCCTTTTCGTAAGATGACTGTTTTTTGTAAATTAAGTTTTCCATGTTTGTTCTCCTGTTTTATTGATAATATAGATTTTCATACATCTTAAGTGCACGGTTTACACGCGTGACGTAGGTTTCGGTTTCCTCTATCGGAATTTCGGTGAGGCGGCCTGCGTCATCAGCCTTGCCGTCTTTTATCCAACCGTCAACCCTTGATGGGCCTGCGTTGTATGCGGCAAATGCGGTTTCCCATATGCCAAATCTTTCGTAAAGAACCGAAAGATAAAAGGTGCCGAAACGGATATTTGTTTCCGGGTCATAGAGCATTCCGGTTTCGTAGTTTGCTCCCTCAAGCGAGCAGAGATATGTGAAGGTATCGGGCATGATCTGCATCAGACCTATAGCGCCGGAGCGGGATTTTGCCGCACTGTCAAAGCCGCTCTCGCATTTGATTACCGCATAGCAGATTTTTTCGGGAACTTTATACTTTTGTGAATACTTTTCTACAAATTCGGCAAAGTCCCTCGGGTGTGATGCCATGTCATATTTGGTTTTGATATGCTGCGCAAAAAATCCGATGCTAACCGATAAGCCAATGATTATCACAAAAGCGCAGATGTTTTTAAAAAGTTTGCTCAATGTCAGTTTCTCCGTGAAGTTTTTTGTCGATATCTGTTGCGAAATCAGTTGCAGGGATGTAACCGTCGCCAAAGAAAACCGTATCACAATTTTTCATATAATATAAGGCATCTTTTTGCGAGCAAACGCGGAGTTCGGCTTCCTTGCGGCTGATGCCGTCTCTGGACATTATTCGCTCAATACGCAGTTCTTTGTCACAGTATACATAAATATTAATATCGCATAGCTTGTGAAGGCGTGCTTCGATAAGCAGCGGGGCATCAATGACAAGTCCTTTTGCGTTCTGCCCTTTAAGAGACATTATAAGTTTTATATACTCGCGGCAAACATATTTGTGCGCGATTTTGTTGAGCTTTAAAAGTTTTCGTGAGTTTTTTTTACCAAAAACCTTTCTTGCCAGAGTTTTTCTGTCGATTGTGCCGTCTTTTTCTATCTCTTTTCCAAATGTTGAAACAAGTTCACAGCGCAGCTTCGCATTTGTCAAAAGTAGTTCATGGTAGATTTTGTCCGCGTTTGCGTGAATGTATCCGAGTTTTTCAAATGTTTTAGCGAGATAACTTTTACCCGAGCCACTCTGACCTGTAATACCTATAATTTTCATACAAGCACCTCGATAATTTATCAATTATATATTCTACCATATATTATTATATTTTGCAATATTTAATATTACACCAACACAGTAATTTTCTACAAATGAAAATCTTGCCGAAAGCAGTTGACAAGAAAAATGAAATATTGTATAATAATACCACAATAGGGGTAGTGTGAGAACTATGCCTTTTTGAAATATCGTATTTTTAATACGTAGGACGAACAGAGAGGAAAAATTTATGAAAAAGAGATTTCTTGCTTTGCTCACGGTGTTGCTTATTGCAGCATTGATGACCACAGCGGTGTTCGCGTCGACATCACTTGTGCTTGATTCGAGCGTTAACACCAGTGCAGAACTTGCAGAAAACAACACTTTTGACGTTTATATCGTTATCAGTCCGTTGAATTTTGTAGGTACAGCGGCAAATCCAAGCGCAAATTCAAACTGGATTTACCGTGTAGCCGAGGATTCTGCTAATGCAAAAACGGCTCCCGCGGTGAAAAACCAAAACACCAAGAATGAAAAATTTACACTCACATGGGATAACAATTCTCTCATGGTTGATGCTGTAGAATATCACACCGGTGCATCTGTTACTGTAGACCAGGTTGCAAGTGCAACTGACGGCTACAAGTATGCTTATCTCGCAAAGACACTTACCAGTGTTGTTACTCCTAATGTAAGCGGTGTAGGTGCGGGCAACGCAAATACCGGTACTCTTGTTATTGATTTCGGTAGTGATGCTGTTGCCGGCTTCATCGTTCGCTCTGAGGCGAGCGAGCCTAAGACTGTAGTTGCAAAGGTAACTTTCAGAGTAATTGCAGGTGCCGAGGGCGGTGACGAAACAATCACTCTTGATAACACCTATACATATATCCCTTCAAACAAGTCCGGCTCTAATGCACAGACTTCTGTTACTGTAAAAGTTGCAGCAGGTTGTGAGCATGCTAACATGACCGCGCTCACTCCCAAAGAGCTTGAGGCTGCTGGACTCACCAACGCAGAGGCTACTTGTATGGCTGCCGGCCACAAGTGGTTCTATTGTGCTGACTGTGGAAAGAATGTTGAGCAGCTCATCAATGCTGTTCCTCATGATTTTTCCGTTGAAAAGTATATTGACGGCAAGGTAGAGACATGTACATCCGGTGCCGAAAAGGCGATGTTCTGTTCTACTGAGGGATGTAACGAGTATGACAAAGACTCTGTAACTCCCATAGAGAAACTTGGTCATACCTTCTCCGAGCATGCATATCTTGCACCTAACTGTACCGATGACGGTTACGATTTTAACTATTGTGTAAGATGCGGCGCTGTTGCAAACGGTGAACAGCACGTTGCAGGTGCTTATTATATTGAAGGTAAGCTTTATGCAAACTCTACAGGAACCACTCTTCTTGACAAGGCTCCTGACGCGGTTGCTCTCGCGGCTCTTGGTCACGAATGGCAGTATGACCGCACAGAAGGCGACATCAAGTACTATGTATGTACACGTAAGGATGTCTGCGGCGTAGAGGATAAAGCAATTTCTGCAAATGACACTGTTCGTTATGCTGCAAATACCGAAAAGGGTAACGGCAGCGGTTCTTCTGCTGAAAATGCAACCACTCTCGACAAAGCGTTTAAGGAGCTTGGCGCACTTCCTGCAGGCGAAGAGGCTACAATTTATCTTACTGAAACAATTGACCTGCCTCAATTGCAGGTTTCATCCAATAATACGATTGAAAAGTCATATGAGGAGTATCCTCATGAAGCAACCATCACCATCACCACTGCTCCCGGTGTAAGCAAGGCTGCTCTTCACTTCGCATTTGACTCTGTTTCTCAATACTATCTCTACGGTCCTACTGTTTTTGACAACATATACATTTCGAGTGACGCAAAGGGTACAACCAACGGCTCAAGTGCAAGTACATCCTTCTTTGCGCGCGGATTCAGATTTGAAGCAACCGAAAACCTTGAGATGAAGAGCACTCTTGAAGGCGATGCAGCTATTATCACTTATGCAAAGACAGGTGGCAACTTCGGTTATTCGATTGACATTTCTTATGATTTTGCAGCATGCAAGGTATACCTCATGGGTGGTTTCTACTCTGACGGTACTAACAAGGGCTTGTATGAAGGAACCAACGGCACTACATTTGAAGCCAACCTTGTGCTTAACGGCGGTGAGTTCTATGTAGTATCCGGCGGCGGCAGAAATAATAGCGGTCTTCCTATTCATGACTCCGAAATTAATATTTCCGTCGGCGGCAATGTAGTGATCGGTCAGCTTGCTCCTGTTTCAATTCACGCTTCTGCTGATGTTGCAGGCACGGTTACAAATATTCACTATTACGGCGGTACAATAATAGTAGCATACCGTGGCGAAATGCAGCCCAGAAGTGACGGACAGTACACTGTTAACCACTTCTTCCACAACGGATGTGGCAAGATGAAAGTCGGCGACTTCCAGCTTGGTAAGACCGACCCCGCCCATGTAAAGAATGTAAACTGCTATTACAGCGTTTCCGATAATGCATCTCCTTCTGCAGAGGACTACGGTCTTGCATTTATCAAGAAGGGCGATGATTATGTAGTAAAGAGCAAGGAAATCCATGAAAACCTTACCTTCCCTGAATACTGCTCCATCTATCGCGACGGACATACTCTGGAGGGCGGCAAGTGTACATTCTGTGACACTGTTCCTTGCGAAAACCACGTGAGCGAAGTAATCGTTCTTTCCGAGGCTGACTGTACAGAAAACGGTGTATACCTTGAACGTTGCTCTGTATGTTTTGAAAAGCTCGGTGAGCAGGTATTCCCTGCAAGTAAAGAGTATCACGAAGGACAGTGGTACATAAGCTCTGACAAGAGCCAGTTCGAGTACAAGTGTACTATTTGTCATAATGTTCTCATTACTCGTGCAAACAATACAACAGAGTTCTATGTTTCTGACAACGGTAAGCCCGACGGCGGTTTTACTGCTGACTATCCTGTAAACGACTTTGAAAAGGTTTACGATATGGCAACTGCAGCCGGTGCTCCCGCTACCATTTATGTAGTAGGAACTGCAAGCGTTTATCCCAACTATACCGGCTCATCTTCAAACTCTGTATTTGTAGAGCCTGTTCATACCAATCTTATCACTATTAAGGGCTACAACAACAACGGTACACTTAAGCTCCTTAATACCAACGGTGGCAGAACTCTCTACACTCTTAACGGTGCAACCACATTTGAGAATATTGAGTTCTCTTCGTGGACTTCTGAAATGGGTTCAAGCACTGCACAGTATACCTACATTATTGCACAGCACAATCACCTTACTTTCGGTGAAAATGTTTCCATCGACTTTATGAGAAACACCAACCAGAATAAGATTGTTGGTTCTTATGTAATCGTCGGTGGTTGCTACCACTATAAGTATAACAAGAATAGTTCCGTTAAGGCTGCTGACTGCGCAGGCGGAAACAACCATGTAACCTTCTATTCCGGCTCTTTCTATGAGTTTATCGGCGGTTCTACCGGCGGCACATGCAACGAAGCAAGTATTACTATTGATGTTTTAGGCGATGTTTCATTCCGCGATTACTTCTCATTCGGCGGTTTTGAGCAGAATGCCGGCAATGTTGTATTCACTCTCGACGGCTCGCTTTCCACCGGTTCGTATCTCTCTATTGTTGGTGTAAACAAGACCGCAGATCTTTCTGCCGGCTCTGTTGGCGATGTAACATTGAAGATTCTCAGCGGTTCACTTGCACTTCACAATTCCGAATCGCAGTCTTCGTCTGTTTCTAACCCGACAAACCGTCCCCTCGGCGCCACACTTCGTCCCGAAAACGGTGTATATGACATCACAAGAAATCTTGACAGCCTCACCATTATCTATGATCCTGCGGATGCTTCTGCAAGAGAAACTGCACTCCGCTTCAAGTCCCTTGTTGTAGATGGCTCCAAGACCATCATCTATGAGACACTTGATAGTGAAACAGTATGTTCTGTAGCTGCAAACGGTCAGCACACACCAACTCTCAGAGATACTCACGAATCCACTTGTGCAGAACAGGGCTACAACCTTTACTATTGTTCAGTTTGCCGCAAGGAGTATAGCGTTTCGCTTCCTAAGTTAGACCATACATTTGGCGAACCTGAAACATTTACTCCCGCAACATGCAGCCAAAACGAAATTGAAAAGAAAGTTTGCGTATGCGGATATACTGTATATGTTGTTGGCGACGGTGTAAAGACCGACCACACATATGACGAAAACGATGTCTGCACCGGCTGTAACTTGCATCATCAGGTTCTCTGTGACCACAAGGATGAACAAGGTAACGACCTTTGGACTCTTGTAGATTCTGAATACAAGACCGGTTGCGGCGTTGGTACAAAGGAAGTATGTAGCGAATGCTTGAAGGAAAGAATCGAAGTATTGAGCGCTGATCACAACTTTGGTAAGTATACTGTAACTGTTCAGCCCACTGCGACCGAGCCCGGTGTTAAGGTTCGTAGCTGCCGTAGCTGCGGCAAGACCGAAACTGCGGTTATCTATGCGGACGGCGGTGCGATCAATAGCTCTGCAATTGCAACTGATGCAAACGGCAACCTTGCTGATATTGATGTTGCAACAAGTAAGCTTACAACTGCTGAAAAAGAAGTTCTCAACGCACTTCTTCAGGATACATCCTACGGTTCCGAAGTTAAGGTTTCTTATAAGGTAGACGGCGATAATATCACCGATATCACTTATAGCATCCCGCTTCCTGCAGAATACTCCGACCTTAAGAATGTTAAGGTTGTAGTTAAGGACGATAACGGTACTCTCCATACAGTAGAGTTTACTGTAGAAAAGGGCTATATCGTATTCAAGTTTTAATTTAAACAAAAGGCTTCCAACCGGAAGCCTTTTTGTTTTTACTTTTTATACAAAGAATAAAGTTTTTAGTATTTACTATACGGATTTTTTGTTATAAGATGAATATGTATAGTATTTTATTTATAAAGGAGAAAAAATATGGAATGGATGAAATTTGGCTCTGAAATCTTTGAAAAAGACGGTGTTTATTCAACAAATGCAACTCTTTTTCCCACAAAAGAGCCCAATACTATGTTCTCTGTAGAGAAAACTCCTCTCAACTTTGCTCTTGATTGTGAAATCAAACTTAACCGTGATGGCGAAGCAGGCGTTTATTTCCGCTCGCAGGGTAAAAATGGTGCAAGATGGGTTGTTGGTTACTATCTCACCATCAATGCGGCAGATTGCTCTGTAAAACTTCAGAAAGTAAACGGCGGCGACAGCGACCACGTTGTACTCAGCAACATGTGCTATCCCTTCACCAAGGATAAGTGGTACAAGATCCGCATTGAAATCCGCGGTACATACGCAAAGATTTATTTCAACAACTTCGAGCATGAAACCGCTCCTATTTATCCCAAGATCGACCTTGAACTCAAGCACTTTACACGCGGTGGCGTAGGCTTTAACTTTGGCGACGGTGTTGCAGAGTTCCGCGGCATTGAAATGACAGAGATTGAGCCTGCAAAGCCCTACGATCCCGATAAGCAGTTCCTCAACCCCGTTGTTTACGGCGCTGACCCCGACATTATGTTCTATGACGGTATGTATTACCTCTACTTCACCGATACACAGGATATGTCACTCTTCCAGTGCTACACTTCCAAGGACCTTATTCACTGGTCCGAGCCTCATCTTGTATTTGAGGGCAAGGACGGTTGGGGTAACAACGAGTATATGAGCCCCAACGTTATCTACAAAGACGGACTTTTCTATATGTTCTATGCATCGCACACTCTCCCCAATCCCAAGACTGGCAGAAGAGAGCCCCACATTGCATTTGCAACATCCGAAAGCCCGCTCGGTCCCTTCAAGTCCAAGACAATGAAGCCCATTCACGAGGACGTACTTGAAATTGGCGGACATCCCTTTATTGACGAGGACGGACGCTGCTACCTCACTTGTGTGCGTTTCAATAACGGTAATGAAATCTGGGCATACGAAATCAAGATGGAAGACGGTATTGTAACCGCTCTTGACGATACTCTTGTAAAACTTATGGTTCCCACTGAGCCTTGGGAGTGCGACTATGCGCGCATCACCGAGGGCGGCGTAATCTTCAAGCACAAGGGACTTTACTACATGATTTACGCAGGTTCACACTACAAGGGTGACTACGGCGAAGGTTTTGCAATTGCAGAAAAGCCCCTTGGTCCCTACGTAAAGTATAAGTATAACCCCATTCTCCGCGGCACAAAGTTCTCGCGCGGTACCGGTGACTCTGTTTACACCAGAACCAAGGACGGCGAGTATATCATGTTCTATCATCAGCATTTCAGCCCCGTTGAAATTTCTCCCCGCCACATCTGCTATGACGCTATGAAGTTTGTAGAGGTTGACGGTGAGCCGGATGTTATTTTGGTTAAGGGTCCTACCACCACTCCTCAGGACGGACTTATCAAATAGGAGGAAAAATGATGTTTAAGAAACTGTTTGTTTTGGCGCTTGCTGCTGTTCTTTCGCTTTCTCTTGCTTCTTGCGGCGGTGATAAGGATGCCGTTACAACTGCACCGGTTGGCGAGCAGAATGTAAACGAAAACGGTCTTCCCGAGTATGATTTTGGTCAGTATGAGTTCAACATTCTTTCCGTAGGTCGCGGCACAGTTTGCACCGATGACTTTGCCTATGAAGAGGACAGCGCAAATCTTCTTGACCAGGCAATCTATTCGCGCAATCTTGAGGTTGAGAATCTTTACAATGTAAAGATAAAGACACAGTGGAAGGATACTACTGCTAATCAGCGTTCTCCCGAGGGCTTCCAGACGCTAATGCGCGAGGCAACCTCCGGCGATGCTACATATGACCTTTGTGTTATCCCCGGATACGATGTAAGTGAGCTTGCTTACAATGGCTATCTCACCGACCTTAATAAGCTCCCTCATTTTGACGGCTCTGCTTCATGGTATGATCAGAAGGCTGTTGAAACCTTTACCTTTGGCGATTCTCTTTTCTTCACCGCGGGTGACTACGGTATCAACCTTATGGATCAGACCTACTGTATCGCATTTAACAAGAACCTCGCTGCTGATTACGGCATCGAAGACCTCTATTCTCTTGTAAAAGGCAACAAGTGGACTCTCGAAAAGATGAACGAGATCGCTAAGAGCGTTTCCAACCCCGAAAACAATGTTTACGGTAACCTTTATTGGGTAGACTCCATTTACGGTGCTCTCAATGCGGCAGACCGCCAGCTCGTTGTACTTGATGAGGCAACTCTCAACTATAAGCTTGCTGCAAATGATGAAACAACAATCAATGTACTCCGCGACTTCTATGAGATGGTAATGAACGAGAGCGTTTCGCTTAAGTATCAGCACAACTCCGCAGCAAAGGAATACGTTGATATCTTCAGCGGCAATCAGGCACTCTTCTTCCTCACCACTATCGGCACTCTTGCAGATTTCCGTGATATGGACACCGACTACGGTATTCTTCCTTACTTCCTTTACACTGAGAATCAGGCAGAATATCACAACACGGTTGCTCCTTTCTACATGAACTATATGTGTGTTCCGCTTGTAGTTGAAAACTATCAGCGTACTTCTGCAATTATGGAAGCGATCGGTTACTACTCCGAACAGGAGATTATCCCTGCTTACTATGATAAGACTCTTAACGGTAAATATGTCCGCGATGCTGAAAGCTCTGCAATGCTGGATATCATCTTTGATACACGCGCATATGACCTTGGTTACTGCTACCAGCCCGCGCATATCAATAAGCACCTCATTTATATGCTCAATGAGCAGAAGAATGACTGGGCAACCCGTTATGCAAGCCTTGAAGGTCAGGCTCAAGCGCTTCTCGATGTAATTTCCATGGAGTACCGCGAAGCAATCGGTAAATAAAGGTATATAAAAAATCCCACTCGTATTGGACGGTACCCAGATAAACGGACATTGAAATAAAAAACCCCCTGTTGTAGAATAAAACTACAACAGGGGGATTTTATCATGGCAAGAAGTTATGTAAAGATGGAAATGTTAGCGGAAGCGGTATTTCGCAGAAAAGAAGCGGGAGAAACAAATCGAGAAATAGCAACATCATACGGATTAAGTTTGTACCAAATAAAGCAATTAGTAGCACGACAGAACCGAAAAAGAAGAAAAATTGAAGCCGGTTATTTACCCAAGCCCAAAGGACGCCCAAGAAAAAACGCAACCGATGAAGCAACAAGAGTACAAAATGAGTTAAAGGAGCTGCGTATGCAGGTAGAGTTACTGCGAAATTTTCTGTGCGAAGTTGGAAGGAGGTGAAATTGAAGTACCGTGTTATTGAACGTTTTCGTGGAAAGTATAGCATAGAAGCGATGTGTAAAGTTTTTGGTGTATCCCGAAGTGGATACTACGATTGGCGAAACAGACAAGATAAGCCTAATAAAGATCAATGGCTGCTTGACCTGATCACACAGGCACAAATTGCAAGCAAACAGACCTACGGACATAGAAGAATACAACGCTGGCTGCTTAGAAAACACAAAAAGTATGTAAATTTAAAGGTTATTCTGCGTGTAATGCGTCATTATGACCTTCTTTCGAAGATCCGCCGTGTCAGACCGTATATGCAATACCAAAAAGCACTGCACAAATATCCTAATTTGTTAGACAGGCAGTTTGAGCAAGTATCGCCAAATCGTTTCTGGGTAACGGATATTACATACATTCCTACTGCGAAAGGGATGGTATATATGTGTGCAGTTATGGACTTGTGCGGAAAAATGGTTTTAGCATACCGTATCGGAACAGACATGACCACTTCACTTGTAACAGATACTATTCGGGATGCCAAACAAAAAGAAATGGTCACTGATGGACTCGCACTCCACAGTGACCAAGGGTCTCAATACACTTCCCAAGCATATTTTGACTTGATTCAATCATACCACATTCAGCCGTCGATGTCCAGTCCCGGATGTCCTTATGATAATTCTGCTATGGAAAACTTTTTCGGAAATCTCAAAACCGAGTGTTTGCACCGAATGAAATTTTCTTGCAAAGCTGAGGTTGAGCAGGCGGTTGCTGAGTATGTGCAATTCTACAATTTTGAGCGTATTAATATGAAAAACGGCCTTACTCCGTTTGAAATTCGGAGTAAAGCCGCGTAATTCAATGATATTCTGCGACAGGGTGCTTTTTTTCCTGTCCGTTTATCTGGGTACCGTCCA
>SVRG01000021.1 GCA_015064965.1 Oscillospiraceae bacterium | reverse complement strand
ATAGTTTTCGGTGCGGGCTTCAACTGCGCCTGCAATGTCTGCACCGTCAACGGTTATATACGCCTTGCCGCTTACTGTGCCATTATCACCGCCGTTGCCGCAGATACCGTAAACAGAAACCGAAGAATAATATCCGATTTTGCCGCCGTACGCGTTTACAACGGTGTCGCCGCTTACATTGCCGCTGCGGGAGCCTGCAGTAAAGCTTGTAGTTACAGTACCGCCGTAAATTTCTGCCACGGAGTTACCTACAACACTGCCGCTGTATCCGCCGCCGTAAATATTACCAGCAACATTTGCATTGTCCTTAACAACGACCTTTACATCGCCTGTAACGGTGCCACTCTGCGCACCGGCACAGATGTAAACGGAACCGTTGGGATTTGTGTATGTTGAGTTTTCGCGGAGAGTCAAAGTAATACCGTTTTTGGTAGTAGTTTGACCAAGCCAACCGCCTGCGTAAATATTGCGGTTGATGTGTGCATTGCCAAAGATGTCAATGCTTACATCTGCGGTGGTTGTGATGTTGTTAAAACGCGATGTGCCAAGAATAAGGGAATTTATCACGGCATTGCCACCAATGTTAATATTTATCGTGCCGTTAAAGGTGCGTGCTGTACCGTTGTTAGCGCCTACGTTACCGCCTATAACACCGAGCGCGTTGCCGCCGATAGTGTTATATTCAACTGTGGCATTGCCGCTGATGTTAAGAGTTGCATTGCCCTCATAGTTGCCCGAATATGAACCGCCCGAAAGGGTTACAAGCACAGTACCGCCCATAAAGTCAACGGTGGAATCGCCGGTAAATGTGCCATTATAGTTTGCACCGTAAATGTTGCGCCATGTACCGCCCTTAACGGTGATATGGCTGCCTGTAGTGCATGCGGTGTCATAGTTGCCGCCAATAATTGCAGGGTAAACAAGATCAGTGCCATTTGTTGTGGTTACAACACCTTCACCCATTGTTACAGGGTTACCTGCCGCAACAATAAGCCGATAAGAAGTAGAAGCGTTGTTAATTGTGATGTTGTCAAATGTGGTTTCGCCGCCGAGAGTAAGACGTGCGCCAAGGTGTAAAACTGCATTGTTCTGTGCAGTGATTGTGAGTTTTATGCCCTTGGGGAGGACGGTCTGAGCGGTGATGCTTGTATCGCCGCATATTACGATTGTACCGCCGTCGCGAAGTGCAAGTGCTGCCGAAGCAAGGTCGGTGTATGCGCCCTCTGTTTTGCCGGTGCCGTCTACATATGCCACTGCAACAGCAGGAGTCGGCTCATATGTATTGACCGTAACAGTACCGGTATTTTTTGTAGCATCATAAACGATGGGAGAAGTTACGGTATGTGTGGGTGCATATTCTGCCAAAGTCAAGGTTGTGGGAATTTCGGCAGAGATAGTACCGGTTAGATAGTTCTGACCTACAACACCGACATAATCGGTACCGCTGATGCGCACATTCTCACCGATATATGCAGTCAGGTTGCCGCTGTATGTGCCGAAAGGAGCAAGTCCCTGACAACGGCGATTACCCAATGCAAAGTTTGTAAATGTACCTGCGCAATTAAGAACGATGTTGCAATCATCTGCATCAGAGGCTGATTCTACGGTATCGTTTGCCGAATATGCCGCTCCCTCACGGTAAATATTATGACCTGCAAAGAACGACCAGTCGCCGTTGAGTGTAACGCTGTCGGTCATTTCAACATCATTGTAGCAACCGTAAAACTCGGTTACTGCAGTAGTTGCGAGAGTAAGATTATCAAACTTTACATCGCAACCGATCTTGAATGATGTCGAACCGTTCTGAAGCGTAGCACCACTTTCCTCACCTACGATTGTAAGCTTTTTGGGTGTAATGGGAATAAATATGCTTGCGCTGTAAGCAACATTGCCAATAATATGAATAGTCGCTTCTTCGCCTTCCGGAAGCATCGCAAATGCAATATCAAGTCTTGAAACGTGGTCTGATGCCGTTCCACTTCCAAACTCACTGCCCGAGGCGCTTACATAAATATCGTTGCTCTTATAAGAGGTTGTAGTTGCGGCTTTGTTCTCAAACATTACACCGTAGAGAACATCAGCCATTTTTTCAAAGCCTGCCTTTGAAGGATGGAGATTATCGGTGGAAAGAAGAGTGCCTGCTGCTGCTTCTTCCATTGTCAGACGATAAAGGTCAACAAATACATATTTATCGCTTTCGCTTGCAAGTTCTTTTGCGATTCTTTCCTGTGTAGGACGAACAACAGATGCAACTCTAATCTGTCCAAGTCCCTCATTATCTCTGTTAAGCGCATTTGTGATAAACACTTTATCGGTTTCATTCAGTGCACCGACTGTTTCGATGAGGTTTCTGTAATTTGTTTCAAATTCTATCTGTGCACCCGTAGTGCCGCCTGCAAAGCTATCGTTTGTACCGAGTGCAATTACGATGTAATCTGCATCTGTTTCTTCAAGCAACATGGGATATGCAAGATAGTTTGGATAATAATATGCAGTTGCTTTCAAAATACCTGCGGATGAGATACCGTAGTTTGAAGCCACAACATCTCTGCCGGCAGCCTTCGCAAGGTCGGCAACAAGTGCAGGATACGACTGTGTAAGTCTGTCCACATTTTCTGCCGCTACGGTATAGCCCTCTGTGATAGAGTCGCCTATAAATGCAATACGGATGGGCTCGGTGTCATTTTGCTCTACGCCGTTAACAGTATCAAAAAGCTTTGTTGCAAATTCATAAGAATCCGCATATGTAAGGGTTGCGCACTTATCGGAGTCTGCATAAGCTTTTACTTGAGTTGCATCAAGCACGGTGCCGTCTGCAAAAGTACCGCCCATAATAGAAACGGTGTAATTGCCGCGCATAACCTGAGTATATGCAACCTGCGCTTCATATGCGCTGATCATACCGCCGTTAAAGATACCTCCGCTGATATCAACAGTGATATCTCCGTCTATTGCATAATATTTGCGGTCGGATGCAACGGTATCGGAAGCCTTTACGCCCTTTGCAATTACCGCGCTCATGCCGCCCTGAACATATATAGGACAATTGAAAACACCGTCACTTATTGTCAAAGCCGCATTATCGGCAAGAATGGACATGCCCGAAACGCTGAACGAAGAATTGAATGTACCGCCGTTTACAGTAACAGTTACAGGTGCTGCAAGTGAGCCAACGCAATTGTTGTATTCCGCACGAAGGTTGCCTGCCGCAAAGTTATCAAATGTACCGTTTTTAACGGTTATAGCATATTCTTTTTCGGTGATTGCATCCGCATTTACCGTAAGAGCAGTTGCATCAACGCCGCCGTAAAAATCGAGATTTCCGTCAACTGTAAAGTTTTCGGTAAAGGTTACATTTCTAAAGCCGCCGAAAATCTTGGCTGCGTTTGCCTTTATGGGGAGGTCAAATGTAACAGATGTGCCGTTTGTATTCTTAGGAAGCGTGATATTTGCCGAGAGGGTGAGAAGCGCACCGTTTTTCGAAGTGATTACAATGTCCTTTTCCTTTTCGTAAAAGGTGAACGGTTCACTTACGGTGGTGTTTCCGCTTATAATTACTGTATTGCCCCCTGTTGCTATAAGTGCTTCTGCAAGAGAGGTGAATGCACCGGCTGTCGCCCCAGTACCGTCCACATATACGATATCGGATGCAACAAACGGAACCGATGTATATGTAGTAGTTGTGCCGTTGTCGGTAGCAACAACTTTATATCCGTCAATAGTGGTAGTTGTAATAATTCCACTGCACGAAGTGATGGTAACGCTTGCATCCTTTGCAAGGTCAATAGTCGCATCACCTTTTACAGGACCAACCGTACCGTTTTTAAGCAAAATTGACTGTGTTCCGCTGACAGAACCTGTACGCGAAGCGGAAGTAAAGGTTGATGTAACCTTGCCGCCGTTCATTGTAAGCGAGGTATTACCCGAAACATCGCCGTTGTAACAACCTGAAAATACTGCTCCTGTTACAGAAACGTTGTCGTAAATTTCAACAGAGCAGTTTCCGTCTACATCGCCTTCAAATGCGCCTGCGCATACAAACCTGGAGCCTTTTACTTGCGCGTTGCCCTTTAAGATAACCTTTACGTCACCATCAAGGTTGCCGTAGTAGCCGCCAACGTATGTATGACGGTTGATAGTTGCATTTTCCGAAGCAGTGAAAGTAACGTTACCCATGGTTGTGATATTCTTATACCTTGATACGGTATATGAATTTGCATAAATCTGCGCATTGCCGAAATAGTTTACGGTAATGTCACCTTCAAAAGTATAAGCTGTTGCAGTAGCACTGGAAGAGCCCATTGTGCCGCCGACAATGCCAACCTTGGTGTTTTCGTTATGCTGGATTTCTGCATTGCCGCCAATATTTACGGTGGAGCTTCCTTTGAAATTGCCGTTTAAATTACCGCCGACTACTGCAGAAGTGATTGTTCCGCCAAGCACTTCAACCAGAGAATTACCGTTGAAAGTGCCTGCAAAGTTACCGCCGTAAACCGCAAGGAAAGTACCGCTCTTTACAGTAACATGGCTATCAGAAGTGAGAGTACCGTCTGCAGCACCGCCGATAATTGTGGGATATCTGCCGCCGGATGCTGTAACATTTACGTTTTCGCCGAAGGTAATATGGTTTCCTTTGGCAATAATATTTCCGTTTGATGCATGTGCGCTGCAGAAATTGATATCTTTGAACTCGACCTCGCTATTAAGCGTAAGTGAGCGCGCCATAGTAAGCGTTGCATCTTTTTGGCCGGTAATGGTAACCTTGCCGCCGACAGCGGGAAGCGTTACGCCTTTGTCCTTTGTGCCAAATGTGGTGTCACCGCATACTACAAGTGTACCGCCATCAGAAAGCGCGGCAAAAGCCGTTGCAAAGTCGGTTTCTGCATCCACAGTTGCACCGGTACCGTCAAGATAGACGGTAGTCTCTGTTGCAGATGCAAAGAGAATCATGCAAAATGAAAGTAAAAGAACAAATAAAAGAGTTGCCGTTTTTTTCATGGGGTGTCTCCTTAATATAATTTTCAAATTATATTGTAACAAAAGCAACGCTTGAAATCAACTGCATGATAGTGTATAATAGTATATATTACAATTCATGCTATGGAGAACAATATGGAACTTTTGCAATTAAAATATTTCAGAGACACGGCAAAATGCGAGAGCTTTTCGAAAGTTGCGGAGCGATATATGGTGCCGCAGTCCTCGGTAAGCCATACAGTTGCAAAACTTGAGGACGAACTTGGCATAAAACTTTTTACAAGAAAAGCAAACAGAATTATGCTGAATGATGCCGGTAAGAGGTTTTATAAAGAAATCAATGCAGCACTTGAAAAAATAGAGCGTGGAATAGAAAGCGTTAATGAGTTGCAACACGCCACTATTCGCATTTCGCTTTTAGTCGGTACTGTTCCGTCAATACCGATGATAGCAGAGTTTCAAAAACTCAACCCCGACATTGAAATAATATTTTCAAATCCAAGCGATCGTTTAAAGGGCAATATGTTTTTTGATATTCTCATTACAACAAAGCCGTCGCAATATGATAAGAATTGTACATCTCTCCCTCTGTTTGAAGAGCGAATTCTCACTGCCGTTCCCGAAGATCATCCGCTTGCGAAAAAGAAGGCATTGACAATAGACGATATACGAGGAATTCCGATAATCGGTCTTTATTCGGAAAGTAAAATGTTTCGCCTTATGCACGCATATTTTGAAATGAATGAATACAAACCCGAAATCAGAATAGAAAGTGAGCACCATGCAACAGTTGCAGCGTTTGTAAAAGGTGGCTTTGGAATTGCATTTTATCCAGAGATAACATGGTCAGCCGTTGGAACAAAAGGCATTGTTTCACTTCCTTTTGCGGATGCGGAAATACGCCGGACTGTGTATATTTCATACCCCGATGACTATGAACCGTCAGAGGCAACAAGAAAATTTATAGATTTTGCGATAAACTGGTTTAAGGAAAAACAAATATCTATTGAAAAAGAAACTTGATTATTGTACAATAAAATAAAAACACATTTGGAGAATATAATGGAAAAGTCAAAAGTATATTTTACTTCAATGCGCGCAAAGGTTGGCGACAGTCTGCTTGATAAACTCACACGTCTTATAAAAAAAGCCGGCATCGGTGATATTGATTTTGACGGAAAATATACCGCCGTAAAGATTCACTTTGGCGAACCCGGCAACCTTGCATATCTTCGTCCGAATTATGCAAAGACCGTATGTGATGTTATAAAAGGACTTGGCGGAAAGCCGTTTCTTACAGACTGCAACACACTCTATGTAGGGGGCAGAAAAAACGCGCTTGACCATCTTGACAGTGCGTATATAAACGGATACAATCCTTTTCAAACCGGCGTTCACACTATAATTGCTGACGGCATCAAGGGTACTGACGAGGTGCTTGTACCGGTAGAAGGCGGAACATATGTAAGAGAGGCAAAAATAGGCACAGCGCTTATGGATGCAGATATTATCATTTCCATGAACCACTTTAAGGGGCACGAATGTGCGGGCTTTGGCGGTGCGCTTAAAAATCTCGGTATGGGCGGCGGAAGCCGTGCCGGAAAGATGGAAATGCACAGCGCCGGCAAACCCACCGTCAACCATGACCTTTGTGTTGGTTGCGGTGCCTGTGCAAAGGTTTGCGCACATGATGCACCTGCTTTCAGCAACAAAAAGGCTACCATTGATCATGATAAGTGCGTTGGATGCGGACGTTGTATAGGCGTTTGTCCCACCGATGCTGTTGAAGCTTCAATGGACGAAAAGGGCGAGATCCTCAATGCAAAAATTGCCGAGTATACAAAGGCGGTTATTAACGGCCGCCCAAATTTCCACATCAGCTTTGTTATTGACGTTTCGCCTAACTGCGACTGCCACGGTGAAAACGATGTGCCGATAGTTCCGGATATCGGTATGTTTGCATCGTTTGACCCGGTTGCGCTCGATACTGCATGTGCGGACGCTGTGCTCAATGCTCCGATAATGGCAGGTTCTATTCTTGATGAAGTAGAGCATATCCACGGTGACCACTTTACCGATGTTGCACCTTCGACCGCATGGAAAACCCAACTTGCACATGCAGAAAAAATCGGCATTGGCACAATGGCATATGAACTTATTGAGGTTAAATAATAAAAAGAGCTGTAGAAATTTCTACAGCTCTTTTTATTGTCTTTGAAATGCAATTCTAGGTGTGCCGTCATGAAGCATATAGATCACACCGCAGTAAGTAAATCCGTTGCGCTTGATCGCCTTTTGCATCGGAATGTTGTCATTGTGAGTGTCCACACGTAAATTTTTTGTTATGCCGAGGCAAAACTCAACACATTTGTCAAACATACGCTTTATTTTTCCGTCAGTTGCAATGCGGTGAATCGTGCCGTAAGGCGTATCATTCAGCCAAGCGCCTTCAATTTTTGAGTAGGTTGGCTCAACTCTTTGCATAAACATAAATACGCCATGTATTTCGCCGCCCTCTTCCATGACATAACTCTCGCCGCGCGCGATATCTTCTTCGATAAGCGCGCGCACGGGGTAGCCGTCACCCCACTGAGTGGGATTGCCATTCCTTGCCATAAAATCTCTTGCAATATCATAGATTTCCATAACCCGGTCAAGGTCATTTAAAGTTGTTTTTCTAATCTCAATCATTGTTTTTAAGAGTAATCAGCGAATCAGCATCAATTTCTTCAAGGCTGTTTCTGCTGTCCTTCATTTCCATTTGATAAATCTTTTCGCCGTCAGAATTGAATTTCTTGATAGAAAGAACAGTTGCGCTTTCAAGCGCAAAAGTGTATTCTTCGGAGATTCCGTCCTTGCGCGAAAAACTAAAGTTAAAGAGGTTTTCGCTTGTTCCGCGAGCCTGGGTGTAGGAGAGGGAATAGTCATTTATACCGCCGCCGTATTCGACATTTTCGCCGCTTGTTATTGAGCGGATTAGAAAAGTTATATCTTTAAGAGGCGTAAATCCTGAATATTCGGCAAACGATATGTCGGTTGCCGAAGTTGTGGCAGAAGTGTTGTCGGCATTGTCAGAAAATTGCAAAACACCGTCTTTGCACAAAGCGGTTGACATTATTACATCATCTTCTTTTGTCTGTATCCACCAATTATCGTTTTGACCTATCGCAACATAATTAACCGCGCGCGAAAACTCACCGGAAAAACGGGTGATTGTATAGTTGTAGTAAAACTCTTTCGGAAATGCAATGTCAGCGAGTGCTGCAGCATATTCATCACGCGGCAATGCTTCGTTGAATACAGCTTCGCCACTTTGCGCCGCAATATTTGCCGCAGGCGGAGCAGGCGGAAGCTGTGTGGGGGTGTTGAAGATATTGCTGATAAAGCTTGGCACGTTTATAACACCAAGCGAGTGCATCCCGATAATGGCAAGAGTAGCAAAAATCAGCACAGCGATAATCAAAAGCATTATGCCGCGTGCGCTGTAAAATGTCATTTCACTTTTTTTGCCTTTGTTTTTCACTATTTTTATCCTCTTTTGCAACAGGGTCATCTCCCATTACATCAAATTCTACAAATGCATTTCTGCCGTACTTGGGTGTTGGAATTCCTACATCGTCAAATGTTTCAACCGGAGGTTTCACACCGTCATCTTCGTTATAAACGCCGGAATGCGAGCGCCACTTGGAGCTTGAGAGAATCCTGAAAGAAATGAAAAATACTATAAGTGATGTCGCAAGCATTAATGCGCCGCCCTGCCACGCACTTCTTGTAAGCATTACCGATGAAATTCCAAGGAGTGCGCAAATTGCATAGAGAATACGGACACTTTGTTTTTGTCCAAAGCCCATGTCTATGAGTCTGTGATGCAAATGACCGCGGTCCGGTTCAAAGGGACTCTTGCCGTGAATGAGTCTGCGAACGATGGCAAATGCAGTGTCGAAAAGCGGCAGACCGAAAATGGAGAGTGGAATAAAGAAAGCAAGTAGCATATCGGTTTTAAATACGCCTACAACCGAAAGGATTGAGAGGGTATATCCAAGGAACAAAGCGCCTGTGTCGCCCATGAATATTTTTGCAGGATTTGCGTTGAATGGGAAGAAACCGATGCACGCACCTACTAAAATTGCGGTAATAACGCAATAGCTTGCGCTGCTGCCCGAAAGCAACATAACAAGAAACAGAGAAGCTGAACTGATTGCTGAAACACCGCAGGCAAGGCCATCAAGGCCGTCAATAAAATTAACTGCGTTTGTAAGCCCGACAATCCATAATACAGTTATAGGAGCGGACCATGCGCCAAAAGGAATATAGGAGCCGCCAAGTCCGATAAAGTCAATGGTGATGCCTTGGGAAACTGCAAAAACCGCAACCGCGATTTGAACTACAAGTTTTACAAACGCGTTAAGGCGGTAAATATCGTCAAGTATTCCTATCAAAACAAGAACACTGCCGCCTATAAGTATGGTTAAAAGTTCTTTACTCAGAGAACAGAAACTGAGTGTTGTAACAGTAAAGGCTGCAAAAATAGCAAGACCGCCGATACGCGGAATAGGACGGTGGTGCATTCGTCTGTTGTCGGTAGGGATGTCAATGGCCTTGATTTTTATAGCAAGAACGCGGACAATAGGTGTCATTGCAAAGGCAAGGAGCCCTGCACACAAAACCGCGCAAAAACTGTATATAAACTGACTCATTTTGTCACTCCTTTAGATGGAAGTAAAACCAACCTTGCGTTTTACTTTTGAAAGCGTTTTGCGCGCGTAGTATGATGCTTCTGCAGCGCCGTTTTTCATAACCTCTTCAAGGTATGCTTTGTCCGCCATGAGACGTGCAAACTCTTCGCGTACGGGTGCGAGACCGTCTGCGCAGGCTTCGCCAACTGCAAGTTTAAAGTCACCGTAGCCGCGACCGTCAAATTCCTTTTCGATTTCCTCAAAAGATTTGCCGGTAAAGCAGGAATATATAGTCATGAGGTTGTTGATTCCGTCTTTGCCGTCTGCAAAACGAACGCAGGTGTCAGAGTCGGTAACTGCGCGTTTGAACTTGCGAAGAATGTCATCCTTGGAGTCGAGAATATAAACAACTGCATTTGAGTTTTCGTCGGATTTTGACATTTTCTTTGTAGGCTCAGCCAGCGACATGATTTTAGCACCGCTCTTAGTCATATAGCATTCGGGTACAACAAGAGTGTCACCGTATACACTGTTAAAGCGTTCTGCAATGTCGCGTGCAAGTTCAAGATGCTGCTTTTGGTCAACACCTACGGGAACGAGGTCTGTCTGATAGAGCAGGATGTCTGCAGCCATGAGAGTGGGATATGTGAAAAGACCTGCGTTTACATTGTCAGAGTGCTTGGCGCTCTTGTCCTTAAACTGTGTCATGCGCGAAAGCTCGCCAAACATTGTATAACAGTTGAGAATCCATGCAAGTTCTGCGTGAGCGCTAACATGGGACTGAACATAAAGAGTGTTTTTCTTGGGGTCAAGACCGCATGCAATGTAGAGCGCAAGTGTTTCGTATGTGCGGCGGCGAAGCTCCGCAGGTACTTGACGAACAGTAATTGCGTGCATGTCTACAACACAGTACAAGCACTTATAAATGTCGGAAAAATCCGAAAAATTACGGATAGCTCCAAGGTAGTTTCCAATAGTGAGGTTTCCTGAAGGCTGCACGCCGGAGTAAACCACTTTCTTATCGTCTATCATTTTTAAGTTACCTTTCAGTTATTTGCAAGATATTCTTTGGCATACTTGCCAAGTATTTTTACTCCTTTTACAATGTCGTCATCTGACGGAGTGGAGTAGTTGAGGCGGAATGAAGAGGATTTTTCGTTTTCGTCCGCGAGAAAAGTTGCTCCCGGTACAACTGCTACTTTGCGCTCAACAAGTCCCTTTACAAATGCGGCACTGTCAAGTGAGCGGGGAAGAGTGCACCAGATAAACAAACCGCCGCTCGGGCGAGTGAATGTGATCTCACGGGGCAATTCTTTTTCAAGACACTCAAGCATGAGATTGCATTTTCTACGGTATAATGCGCGTATTTTTTCAATATGAGCATCAATGTCATATTCCGTCATATACTTGTAGCAAAGCATTTGAAAAAAGATGTTGGTATGCACATCTTCACTTTGCTTTGCAACAACCATTTTACTTATTATTTCACATGGAGCTGTTACATAACCGATACGCATACCGGCGGAGAGAATTTTTGAGAGGGAAGAGCAGTATATTACGATTCCTTCATCGTCCATGGACTTTATAGTGGGGATGTCTTCACCGTCAAAACGCAGTTCGCCGTAAGGATTGTCCTCAAGTATAACAACTCCGTATTTTTTGCACAGCTCATAAACCTTTTTTCTGCGGTTGAGCGGTGTTGTAATACCCATTGGGTTTTGAAATGTGGGTATGGTGTAAAGCAGTTTTACGTTGGGCGTTGAACGCAGCTTTTCTTCAAGCGCTTCAGGAATAATACCGCTGTTGTCGCAATCAACTCCAACAGGAATAGCACCGTTTGAGCGAAAAGCGTTAAGCGCACCGATAAAGCTTGGATTTTCGCAGAGCACGCGGTCTCCCTCGTTGCAAAAGGTTTTGCATGCGAGCTCTATACCTTGCTGGCCGCCCGAAACTATGATTGTATCATCAAAGTCGCGACCAATGCCAAACTTTTCTTTTACTCTTGCTTTGAGTATATTGCGTAAAGGCGTATATCCCTCGGTAATGCTGTATTGTAAAGCGGTTGAAGATTGATTTTCAAAAATACCGGCCGCAAGTGTTTTCAGTTCATCAACCGGAAACGATTCGGGTGAAGGGTTGCCGCCGCCAAAAGAAATCACTGATGGGTCAGTGAGGTTTTTAAATATCTCACGGATAGCAGACGGCTTAAGGTTAGCAAGTTTGTTTGAAAAATTAAAGTTCATTTACTCTTCTACAGGAATCTTGAAAATAAGCTTTTTTGAAGCTGTGGCATGGAGTTTGGCAGACGGACGGTGAGCGTCTCTTGGCTCAAGGAAAGCAAAGTGACCGCTCTTGAGAGGGATGAGTGTCATATCGGCATCTGCCTTAGGTACAGGATAGCAAATGTCCTTTTCTTCATTGTATTCTGCATCTTCCATTTCGTCGATATGGAGATAACCCATGGTTTCGTCACCTTCAATAAGGTATTGAAGGTCAATGTATTTTCTGTGAGTTTCCCACTTTGCAACATCGGGCTCCTTGGGAGTGAAAGCGTTTACAACAACGCGAACACCGTCGGCAATATCATATTTACCAACTTCAAGTGCGTGAATGTCGGTTTTTGCAAGGTAGTCGCAAACAATTTCAAGCTTTTTATTGTAAGGAATGTAAAGTTTAAGATTTTCAATTCTGTCAACGATCATTATTATGTCCTCCCGCGGCTTTGCCGCAAATAAATTTACATACATATTCATTATACTATTATTAATATATAATTGCAAGATTATAGTAAAAAAATATGCTAAAAAAGCTCCCGGAAGGGAGCCTTTTTATTCGAAAAAATTCATGTTTCCGTCGATTACATCGGTAAAAATCCCGACAGCTTCACGAGCCATATAGTGAATAAGTAAAGCGTCTTTATATTGAGAGGCAATACCGCTTACTTTTTTGCCTGAAAGCTTTTCGGATATTCTTACTGCGCGGTAAACGTGAAAATTATTCGTAACCACACCAAATGATGCATCGCTTGGCATGATGGACAAACTGTTTCTGATGTTTTGGTTTGTGTCCCTTGATTTATCTTCCAAAATCAGCCGTTCCGGAGCGATTCCGCGCTTTGTTAATTCGTTAAACATGCATTGCGCTTCAGAAATAGGTTCGTCTGCGCCCTTGCCGCCTGATAAAATTGCAATCGTTTGAGGATTGTTATTCAAATACTCTTCTGCCGCATCAATTCGCCAATAAAGCGGCTTTGAAGGCACTTCGTTTCGGTTAACCTTTGCTCCAAGTACAATGATATAGTCGAGTCCGTCTTCACCGCTTGAGGGCATTTCGGATATAATAAGCCCTTCAATAAAACAGAAAAAAGTTAAAATTATCACCAAAACAATTACGATAGCAAAAAACAACCACTTGGGCAACGGCAGTTTGCCATGTTTGAATGTTACAAGTGAAAGAATAATGCATATAGCGCCGCCGACTGCCCAGCACCAGAGCAGGGAATGAAAGTTCACGCCGATAAACAGTGATTCTATAAAAAAGTATCCTAAAAATAAGGCACCAAAGATAAGCCATGCCCACGCTTTTTTGTTTTTCTTATTTGTCATATTACCTCTTGTGATAAAAAAATAAGGCAGACTGCTGTCTGCCTGTATTTTTACGATTATGTTTCTTAGATTGCACGCTCAACCTTGCCACTGCGGAGACAACGAGAACAAACATAAACAGTCTTAGGTGTTCCGTTAACAACAGCCTTAACTTTTCTGATGTTGGGCTTCCAGGTTCTGTTGGTCTTACGGTTAGAGTGAGAAACATTGTGACCGAAGGTCACACCCTTGTTGCATACGCTGCACTTTGCCATGTGAATTGCACCTCCCAAATAAGCGGTAATTTATATTATTAATTATTAACAACTTTGCGGACAACCGATATTATAGCATATCAATTTCAAAAATGCAAGAGGAATTTACAATTTTTTTAAAAAAGTATTTCTTTTATTTTTTCTTCAAGTTTTTCCCATATTGCATCAGCAATTATTTGCATACCAAGGTCACTTGGATGGTTAAATTTACCGTGTGTATCCGCTCTTGTTCCGATATCACCAAGCGATACCCATGTGTCGTTGTATTTTTTGCAAATTGCTTGCTTTTCTTGTTCAAGTCGCGGTCTTACATAAAAGCCCTGGCAATGAATTACTTTTGCATTTTTGCTTTTGTCAAGGAACAGGCGCATTTCTTCATATGCTTTGCCGAAAGTCCTTGGCGGATCATCCATTGTGTCATATTCCTTCGGCGTATTTGCACCGTAGAACATAATGATGATATCAGCATTAAACTCGGCGGCTTCGCTATGGTGATCCTGAGGATTAGCACCGTTGAATAGGTTTGCCTCATATCCGCCAACTTGTGCTATCGCCCACGCGGCATTTTTGTCATAACTTCGAATTTTAGAAAGCAAAAGATGAACATAGTCATGGTCGATATCCGATGCCGCCATTCCGCAGTCATTCATCCAGCCCATAGCAGGGCGAGGGGAGTGCTTTGTTATCGAGTTTCCTGCAAACAAAACTCTGATTCCACTGTTTTCGTGAATAAATACGCTCTTTTTTACCTGACCGACTGCGGGGACATTGTTTTTTTGCAAGTCATTCATAAAAGTTCTCCTATAAGATGCTCGCCGTCACTGCCTGTAAATCGAACTTTGGCAAATGCTCCTTGAAGTTCTTTGTTGCAGTTAACATGCACCTCGATAAACGAGGAGGTATGGCCGCACCATACACCGTTTGACTTTTGCTCAAACAAAACAGTTTGAACAGGGCGTTTTTCTATTTCTTCTTTTAAAATTTCTGCGGTGATATCTTTGCAGATTGAAGTTAACACTTGTGAGCGTTTGTGCTTTGCTTCTTCGGGCACTTGGTCTTTCATTGTTGCTGCAAGTGTGCCGGAGCGTTTTGAGTATTTGAAAATATGTGCTTGTAAGAACCTTGCTTTTTTTACAAAGTCGCAGGTGATGGCAAAATCTTCGTCACTTTCGCCGGGAAATCCAACTATAAAATCAGTGGTAAACTGCACACCGTCAATTGCGGCACGTACCGCTTCAATGTTTTTCAGCGCCATATCCGCATTGTATTTTCGCTTCATGGCGGCAAGGGTGCGTGAGCATCCGCTTTGCATGGAAAGGTGAAAATGCGGGGTAAGTTTTTTTAGCTTTGCGATTTTTTCTATAAATGCGGGGCGCATTAAAGTCGGCTCAAGCGAGCCTAGCCTGATGCGCTCAATACCGTCAATCTTGTCTGCCTCGTCAAGCAGGTCTGCAAGGCTTTCGCCGCTGTCAACTCCAAATGAAGCGGTTTCAATACCCGTGAGCACTACTTCTTTAACGCCGCCGTTTGCTAAAATGCGTATCTCCTCAATTGCATCTGCGATTAGCTTTGAGCGGACATTTCCGCGTGCTTCGGGAATTTTGCAGTAAGCGCAACGGTTTTCGCAACCGTCCTCAATTTTTACATATGCGCGTGTGCGCGGCGCATGGTGTATTTGCATTTTTTCAAAAGTTGCACCGTCGAGAGAGGATACCTCCATCCTTGGGATATCACGCCCTTCCAAAAGGTCGATAGCTCTATCAACTGTTTTTAGTTTGTCCTGGGTTCCGCAGATGTAGTCGATGCAGTCGATTTTTGAAAGTTCGTCGGGGGCTACCTGCGAGTAGCAACCGCATACGATTATTTTTGCCTCCGGTGCCTCCTTTGCAAGACGCCTGATGAGCTGGCGGCATTTTCTGTCGCCCTCAGCGGTAACTGTGCAGGTGTTTACAACATAAACATCGGCAATGCCGCTTTTTACTGCGATGAATCCGCGGCGCTCGGCTTCTTCAAGTATAGCTTCGCTTTCGTATTGACTGACCTTGCAGCCGAGTGTGTATGCGCTTATCGTGTATGCCATTGTATCACCTCGCTCGGTTTATTGTATCATAAAACTTTAACTGTGTAAATAATAAAAATTGCTTGCGATATGGTATTTTGTATGGTATACTATGTAAAGTTTGATAAAGGAGGTACATTATGCGCGAACTTATAATAGGTAAAAATGATGCAGGTCAGCGTCTTGATAAATTTCTTACAAAATCGCTTTACGGTATGCCCATGTCGCTTATGTACCGTCTTATCAGACAGAAAAAGATAAAGGTAAATCGCAAAAGAGCAGAGAATAATCAGATGCTCTTAGAGGGCGATACATTGCAGCTTTTTATTGCCGAGGAGTTTTTTGAAGGCGGCGAAAAAAGCGGAACTGCCGAGGCGCTTTCAAGAGTGCGTGTAAACCTTGATATAGTCTACGAAGACAAAAACATTATGCTTTTGTCAAAACGGCCCGGTGTGCTTGTGCACGATGACAAAGAGGGGCAAAACAACACGCTTTTGTTTCATGCAAAGGCATATCTTTTTCAAAAGGGCGAGTATGAGCCGGATAAGGAACAGTCATTTGCACCCGCACTTTGTAACCGTATTGACCGCAATACCGGCGGCATAGTGATTCTGGCAAAGAATGCCGAGGCACTACGCGTGATGAATGAAAAAATACGTGACGGCGAAACCTCAAAGTTTTATCTTTGTGCAGTGCATGGCATAATGCGCCGAAAGAGCGATACGCTTCACGGTTGGCTGAAGAAAGATTCTAAAACCAACACCGTAAAGATTTACGAAGCATCAAACAAACCGCGTGATGCCAAGAGCATTGGCACAAAGTATAAGGTTGTTGCTGAAAAAGACGGCAATTCACTGCTTGAGGTCGAGCTTCTCACAGGCAGAACTCACCAGATACGTGCACAGTTTTCGTATATCGGTCACCCACTGCTCGGTGACGGCAAATACGGCGTAAACCGCGATGACAAAAAGAGCGGCTACAAGTATCAGGCACTTTATTCATATAAACTTCGCTTTGATTTCGCCGATAAGAGCGGACCGCTCGGCTATCTCTGCGGCAAAGAATTTTCCATACCTGAAAGCGCGGTATGGTTTACAGAAGAATTCAAATAAGAAAGGAATATATTACTATGGTACAGATTGAAATGGAAAACGGCGGAATTATTAAGGTTGAGCTTGATAAGGAAGCAGCACCCGAAACCGCGGCAAACTTTGAGCGCCTTGTAAAAAAAGGCTTTTATGACGGCCTTATTTTCCACCGCGTTATCAGTGGATTTATGATTCAGGGCGGCGACCCCACAGGCACCGGTTGCGGCGGCAGCGGTGAGAATATCGTCGGCGAGTTTGCAATGAACGGACACAATAACCCCATTAGCCACGTTCGCGGTGTAATCTCCATGGCGCGCTCGCAGAATCCCAACTCCGCATCCTCGCAGTTCTTTATCATGCACGCGGATGCGCTTTACCTTGACGGTCAGTATGCCGCTTTCGGTAAGGTTGTAGAGGGCATGGAGGTCGTAGACGAAATTGCAGAGGTTGCAACCGACTACAATGATCGCCCCCGCATTGATATGGTAATGAAAAAGGTTACCTGGATAGACTAATTCACTTAAGAGAAAAATCCGCACACAACCGTGTGCGGATTTTTTGCTTGCAACGAAAGTAGCGGCGTGGTATAATTTTGTTAGTTCAAATTGTTAAAAAAGAGGGGACGCAAAAGTGAAGAAAATATTTTTTATAAATACAATTACAGTTGTTTTGTTTTTTGCATTTGAACCATTGCTCGAATTTTGCGGCAAATTGGCAAATACATATAGCTTGGGCGCAGAAATAGTGCTTGGAATGGCTATGCCTGTTTTGTTTATCTCGTTTGTACTTGTTGCTTTGAGTTCGGCTATTTATTCGCTTTATAAAAGCTTCGCCAATAAGAACATAAAATATATTCTTCCGATTTTTGTTTTGGTAGTCGGAGCAATTATTTATGTTTTGATATCCACTCCTGATAGTTTTTGGGTTAGATTAGTAAACTTTTATTTGAATCAAGAATACTTGGTCTGACTTGGCAGGAGCCTATAAAAGATGTCGAATGTTGTTGAAATTAGATTTTGACAATGATGATTATTATAACGGAAAACTTCAAAACTTTAAATTTATTATATGTAAGAGGTGTAATTATGTCTGTACCGAAATTTCATGAATTTATGAAACCATTTTTAATGGCAGTTAGAGATGGAAAAAGTTATATGTTGAAAGAACTTCGAAAGATTTTATCGGCTGAGTTTAATCTCACTAATGAAGAATTATCTGAAATGCTGCCAAGTGGAACGCAGACTGTTTTTGCAAACAGAGTTCAGTGGGCTGGGACATATTTAACAAAAGCGGGACTACTTATAAAGCCTTCAAGAGGTGTTTTTGTGATATCAGAAGAAGGGAAAAAAGTTATAGATGAGAATCCCGAAACAATTGATGTTGAGTTTTTAACTCGTTACGAGTGTTTTAGAGAGTTTCAAGGAGTATCAAATCAAGAACCAACCGTTTTGAAAAAAGACATGGAAACACCTGATTATGCTTTCGAAGAGTCTTTTGAAAGAATAAACGAGAGCCTTTCTGATGAGATACTTTCAGAGGTTATGAAACTATCTCCGGTGGCTTTTGAAAAAATGATAATAGATTTATTGCAAAAAATGGGTTATGGTGCTTTTGAAAATGCTGGCAGAACCACATCTGTTTCAGCGGATGAAGGAATAGATGGTATTATTATGGAGGATAAACTTGGCTTTAATTTAATCTATATTCAGGCAAAGCATTGGGATAGGGATAGGACTGTTGGACGCCCGGAAATACAGAATTTCGTTGGAGCAATATCAGGAAAAGGTGGCAATGGATTATTTGTAACAACTGCAAAGTATGCAAAAACGGCTATTGAATATGCCGAACAACATCACATTATATTAATAGATGGCAAAAGATTAGCTAAATTAATGATAGAACATGATTTTGGTGTTACTGTAAAAAAGACATTCCATATAAAGGAATTAGATACTGATACATTTGCTGATTATGATGGTATTTAACTTATAAAATTTTATCACATGAGGATAGCAAATATAGAGATTGTACCATTCGACAGTTCTTTTGTGATGGTTTTGAGCAAAGATAAAAAGATAGTTGATGACTTTAAGATGGTTTATGTTCAAAGTGAAGATTTAGAAGACTACAATAGCAAATAGTTTTTCTCGCTTTGAAATAAGCAAAAAGCACACATCAAATCTGATGTGTGCTTTTTGCTTATTTTCCTGTTTCGTATCTTCCTACGAACAAAAGCTCGCCGCTTGTGTTATCGCGAATTGCAAAATAGAACGGTTTGTCAGCGGTAAATTCAATCGGATCAGGTTGCTTTATCGGAGCCGAGGTGAGATTTGCTATGATTGCAGTAACTGCCGCGGCTTCGGTTCCGTTTCCGTCAACGCCGATGTATGTTTTTTGCAAAACATCACTAACAAAAAGGTTGCCGCCAGACTTGTCAAGATCAATCATTCGACCAAGGTCAGCCTTAACTTCGTCAAAAGCATCAACCATGCCGAGAGCCTTAAGGATATCGACAAGTCCTACCGAGTACTCAAACTCAAATTTCGGGATTGCCAACGCAACTCTGGTGCTTTCAAACGAAGCATTGTTTAAAAACTCCTCAACGTTTACATCGTCTCCGAGCATGATATACATACTGAAATCATAATCCGAGTCGGATATATAAAGCTCGTCATTTGTAAATCTGCCGTAATTGAGTTTTATTGCCTTTGTGCCGTTTACTTCACAGTATTCGTAGTAGGCAGTATCGTGCATAAAGTCAAGCTCGGTGGTTGTGCCGTCTGCATTGTTGAAAACTTTTTTCTCTGTAAGATACTCTTCAAACGGAGTTTGCCATGGCGCTTTGAAGTAAACAGCATTTACAAGTGCTGTTGCAAAATTTCTGTGGTCTTCGGTCAGAATGGTGGGGATTTTTTCCTTTGTCTTTTCGTTAACCCAAGCGTTTACCTCTTCAACTGAGTTTTCGCTTGTTACTTCGCGCACTTCTGCACTGTAGAATTTCTGCATTGCATCGCGATAAGGCGCAAGAAATGCACCCTTGCCGTTAAAGATTGTCTGGTTAAGCCATAGCGAGTTTGCAGTTTCAAGTGACATCACACCTGCATAGGTTGCATAACGCGCAAGCAATGCTTCGACATCTGCATTGTATTTGTCAAGGTCATCAATGCCTATGGCGTTAAGTATCTGCTCCTTTGTTTCGCCGTTTGCACCGTTTGCAAGGAGAGCAAGACACATCTTTGCAGAGTAGGGGGAGATCATGCGGTTGCCGTCGGAGGCGGTAAGTGCCATGAGATTGTCGGTGAAAGAAAGGTTGTCAGTTGCGCTTGGCAGCACTTCAGCTTCTTTTGTAGTTGCCATACTGTCTGCGGTTGTTTCGTTTCCATAGCATGTAATTGTTTCTGTTTCGCATGAAATAAGAGAAACGACCAGCAGAATTGCCACAAGGATTATGGCTAACTTATTTTTCATCTTTATTCTCCTTTTTCGCTTCAAACTTTTTTCTTCTGTGCTTAACAACGATAGCAAGAACAATTATAAATACTGCAAGGATTGTAATATAAGGAGCAAGGAAGATGAGAGCAAACAATGCATTTTCAAGGAATTCAATAAACATTTCGCCCGACTCTCTAAGTGTTTCTGCAAGTCTGTCATTGAAAGTTTTCGGGGTGGGAGTTGTGTATTTTGTAACTTCGTTCAAGTCGAGGTAGAATGTTGCGTATTTAACATCGTTGTCAATGGTGGTCTGAGTGTTTGTCAATGCTTCAATCTGATACTGAACATCGCAAAGGCGTGCTTCAATTTCAAGCATTTCGCTGACGTTTTCAGCTTTTTCAAGCATTGCAAAGAGACGCTCCTCCTGGATGCGATAGGACTTTAAGCGGTTTTCATTGTCATAGTAGCTCTCGGTGAGGTTCTGAACGGAGTTGTTAATGCTTGCTACATTGTAGCTTTCGGAAATTCCGGAAAGAAAAGCATCGTAATTAGCCTGAGGAATACGCACGGTCATGCTCAGCGTACGGAATCCCTTGGAGTTTACATTGTTTAAGTTGTATGCGCTTTCAGAAACAATAATGCCGCCAAGTGACTTGACTGTCTGGTGCAAGGATTCGGATGCTGCATCAAAATCCTCACTTTCGAGTATCACGCGCGAAGTGTAGA
Organism: Oscillospiraceae bacterium; assembly: GCA_015064965.1. Lineage (GTDB taxonomy): Bacteria > Bacillota > Clostridia > Oscillospirales > CAG-272 > UMGS902. Next base: position 3,563 of record SVRG01000021.1, on the reverse strand, counting down.
CAAGCTTTTCTTCTTTAAAAGCAACATCCCTGTCAGCGTCGGCTATAGAAGATGAATAAGTGTGGGAGCCGCCTGCGAGTTCAACAGTTTCTGATTCTTCTTTGGTGTAATAAATACCGGCATCGTCAGCAGTAGAAAAATACTTGAAATCGCCGCCGTTAAATTGCGGTGCGCCGTATTCAACCTCTATTTTTTCGGCAACAGATGCGCCACATGCAGAAAACATAACCGCGATTACAAGTAAAAGTGAAAGAACAGATAACTTTTTCATGGTAAATCTCCTTTATTTCTTGAAAATCAGGAATTTAGAGAGAACATAGTTGGCAATTACAACAAATACCGCAATGCCGATTTTTACAATCCAGTCATTGAATAAAAGCACATCCACAAGCAGGGCAAAACCGCCTATTTCAATAAGCCCCGAAAGCACACGCGCACCTAAAAAGGTCATAAACTCACGCAGAATGTGCTCGTCACTTTTGTGCTCAAAAACCCAAAATTTGTTTGCAAAAAAAGCAAATATAACCGATACCGCCCATGCAATTGTGTTGGCAATGCTTAAGTTCAGTGCGCCAAAGCATTGCGTGAGTAATGCATATGTCACCCAGTTTATAATAGTAGTGAGACCGCCCACAAAAACATAAACAATCAGTTCACGGTATTTTTTAAAAAGCTCTCCTAATTTTTCCATTTGTCTATTTGTCGATATTTAATCGAAAAATCCTCACATTTTTGAAATTTTTTGTTCAAATTCATCAAGGGATGAAATAATATTCAGCGCATCAAGCAGAGCGTTGGCGGTCATTTTGCTTGGCAGACCGTATAGCTTTGCCACCGCTTCGCGTTTTTCAGAACTGTTTTCACCGCCGGAGAGACCGTGGATATAAAAATCGCGCTTGGTTATAGGTGTGCGCGATTCGGCCTTAATGCTTTCGTATTTTTTGAAAATACTCCGCAAAACATCGGCGTCAATCCCCTCAACTCCGAGAGTTCCTTCTTTTGATCCCTCACGCTTGCGTTTTTCTTTGCCCTCTACTTTAGGTATGTAAAGGTTAATCACTTTTTCGGGCGGCAAAAAACTCTTTATATATGAACGGATAACTTTACCTGCGCCGTCACTGTCGCAGAGAATGATAACGCCGTTTTGGCAGAGCATCTTCATCAGCGCTTTCTTTTCTTCATTGTTGAAAATTCCAAAACCGCCTGTGGTTATAATTTTTGCATCAATAATTGAGTCGAGTTTTATTTTGTCATACTTACCCTCAACGATTACAGGCAGGGAGATTTTGATTTTTTCACTCATACACGGCCACCTCGTGCGGCTTCGCAGATAAGCGATTTAAGTCTGTCATAGTTTGATGTTTCGCTTTTTATCTTGAGGTCAGCTTCGCGGCAGAGTGAAAGTACATGGCTGATTCTTTTAAGGGTGGTACCTTTAGCCGCATTTGCGTATATGGATGCACGGTATTCGTTCATTTTGAGCTTTTTTGCAATTTCAGTATAAGGAACACCGCCGTCAAGTGCTGCTTTTACTTTATAAAGGTCGATATATGTGCTATATATGCCCGAAAAAGCAATTGCAGGACGGATGTGCTTTTGTTCCATCAAATGCAAAATTCCAAGTGCAGCATCGGTTTTGCCGGCAAGCACTGCATTTGACAGTGCAAACGGTTCAAGCTCACGAGTTTCGCAACAGATGTTTTTAATGTCGTCTTGAGTTACGGTATCTCTGCTGTTTGCGTGCAGATATGCGCAAAGCTTATCAATCTCGCCCGACATTGTCATCATGTCCGACGAGCATTGTTCGATAAGCTGGTAAACCGCCGGCGTTTCAATGCTGATACCGTCTTTTTCAAAATGCTTTGCCGCCCAGTTTGCAAGTTCTCTTCCGGTTGCCTTGGGGAGATACGCACATTTTGCCGCAGCGGAAAGCTTTTTATATAGCGTGGAAGGCTTTGTGATTCTTGCGCCCTTTGAAGCACCGTAGTCAAGCGCACCGTTTGCTACATTCATCAGAATTACCGCGTGGTCATATTCTTTTGCAGATGAAAAGAAGTCAAGCAGTGTTTCAACTTCAGAGTTTTTAAGTTCTGTAAAGTTGAATTCTGTAAGCTCGATAAGCTTTTTATCCTCAAAAACGGGAGGAGTTGCAAGCGCATCAAGCATCGAATCGTCTGAGAGGTTTTTGGGAGTAAAAATGGCATGGTTAAAAAGAGCATACGGACTGTCGCCGAGTATGCTCTCGCGGATTTTAGAAGCATAGAAACGCTTCAGATAATCCTCTTCGCCAAAAAGAATGTATATTCCGTTTGGTTCTTTATATTCTTTTTTTATTTCAACCTCTGCCACTTTTCAACCTCATAAAATGCTTATAGCAATAATTGTTTTTTCGGCAAGCACACCGTTCATTTCAACAAGATATTCTGCTTTCATACTGCCGCCGTTGTAACTCAATGTGTTTTCAAGCGAAAGTGTGTTTACGCAGAGTTCAATAGGGAAGTATGGTGTTTCATAAACGCACAGATGCCTGCGGCCTTCTTCAAAAACGAGGGCGGTTGAAACCGCGCCTTCGCGAAGAATGCTTACAAGCGTAGGAGCTTTTTTATCAAAGAATATTTTGGTTTTTGACCCTTCAAGCCCTGTGATTTCGGACTCTTCGTATTCTATTTCAATTCTGGAACCCTTGTCAGCAACCGTACAGTCGGTGGTGAGGGTGGTGGTTTCGCCGTTTTCGCCGTCGCAAAACGAGTCGCCACTGCTTTCTTCAAATTGAATTACCTTGGATACTATCTTTGCTTTTGCAAATCTTTTTTTTATGCTTTTCATAACCCAATCCCAATAATATTAGTATTATATTATTTTATCATTGTTTAATAATAAAGTCAACCTTGACTGAAATTTAAAAGCGTACACCGTGGTGTACGCTTTTTCTATTCAACAATCTCCATATAAATGCGGCGGCGCAAAACATTTGCATCCGTAATGCGTATGCGTAGTGCTTGCCCGAGCTTATATTGTTTGCGACCGCAACCGAGCGTCAACGTTTCTTCACGGAACTTAAAGCCGTCACCGAGGACCTCTATCGGGATAAATCCTTCGCAGGTGTTTTCAAGTTCGCAGAAAAGGCCAAATGAAGTAACCGAACTTATCACGGCATCAAATTCCTTGCCTACTTCTTTTTCCATAAAGATTACTTTATACAAGTCTTCAATGTCGCGTTCCGCATTCATTGCCTTCAATTCATTTTCGCTAGATGCCGCAGCACTTTCTGCGGCAAATTTAGTGTAGCGCTTGACTGTTGCTGTATCGCCATGTTCTGCATAGTATTTGAGTATGCGGTGAACTGAAAGGTCGGGATACCGTCTTATCGGGGAGGTAAAGTGGCAGTAATATGAGAGACCAAGGCCAAAGTGATCGTCGCGCACCTCGCTGTATTTTGCCTTCATTTGTGCTCGGAGCGTAAGTCTTGAGATTACGTTTTCCATGCCGTGTTCAGCCGCCTCTGCAAGTATCGGTTCAAATGCTGCAGTCGTTAGTTTTTTACCTCTAAGAGAAAGCGTCGA
>SVRG01000020.1 GCA_015064965.1 Oscillospiraceae bacterium | reverse complement strand
GCAGGCGGTACCGGTGACGGCTCAAGTGCTCAGTCACCGCTTGGCTCACTTGCCAGCGCATTTACCGCAGTAGGCGATGGCGGTACTGTCGTGCTCACAAGTGACCTCACCATCGGCGCGGCAATAAATCTTCCCGACCACACCGGCACCGTTACGCTCACAAGCGTATACGGCGGAGTTGACTACCGTGCAACAAACGATGCAGCGCTTCGCTATACCGCATCTGCTCGTTTGGTACTCGGCGGTCCGACTATCATCGACTATTTTGACATTGAAATTGACCAGAGCGCAAACGGAGGCGCGGTACTTGCTGCCGACTTTAACGACCTCACTATCGGTTACAATGTTGATATCAGCTACAACTACGCTGTTTCGGGCGTTAAGATGTATGTCATCGGCGGACCAAACAACGATGCAACCGGCAATATTCTTGGCGCTGGTGAAAGTTGTACCATCGAAATTTATAGCGGTGCATATGAACAGGTAGTCGCATTCAGCCGTTCCGTTGCAAATGTGTCGCACAACGGTACAGTTTATATGACCCTTGGCGGTAATGTTTCGGCACGTCTTTGTTTCCTCGGCGCAGTAACCACAGGTGCAAAGGGCGGTTCTTGTGAAATTACCCTCAAAGAAAATGCAAAAGCAACATGGTTTTATCCCAGCGGTAATGCAAGCAGTATGAACGGCAGCGTTACCGTCAATGTAAAAGACAACGCAACCATCTCCAATATTGACCGCTATGCGGATTCTCTTTTCCCGAACGGTACAAAGACAATCAACCTTTACGGCGATTCTTACACCGTTCCCGCAAATCTTGAAAAATACTTTAACACCGTAAACACCTATGAAGAAGAGCCTCTGCCTCCTGTAGTTTCGGACACGGTTTTTGTTGCGGACGGTGGAACAGGTGACGGAATGAGCGAAAGTTCTCCCACAGGTTCTCTTGCAAATGCTTATGCTTCACTCAAAGAAACCGGCGGTACAATCACCCTCGTTTCCGATACCACGCTGAACGTAGACACAACTTTCGCAGACATGGGTGGCAACGTTACATTCAATGCAAAAAACGGTTCTACTTTAAAGCTTAACGGCAACATCAGTTTCAGTAATAACGAAAATGACGGAACCGTTACCTTTGACCTCCCCGTTTCGGCTTCCAATGCTGCAATCTTCGGCGCTTTCAATGACATTGTATTCACCGAAAACTTTGCGGTAAGCGGCACACTTGATTTCTTTGGCGGCGTTGATGCCACAAACATCACAAGCAACGCTCTGGCTATTACCGAAAAGGCGTATTCGGTCACTGTAAACGGCGGTACATTCAACAAGTTTGCACTTGGTAACTACCGCTCTGAATATAACGATACGGTTGGTTCAATAGCCGCACCCGTAACCCTTACGGTAAACGGCGGCACGTTCAATACCTCGTTTTGCGTTTCGGGTATGTCCATTCTTGCAGACAATGCAAGCATCAGCATAAGTGGCGGTACATTCAACTGCCCCGTATTCGTTCAGGGCGGTATGAATTCTGTTATCTCGCAGGGCGTTAAAATTTCCGAAAAAGTTGCTTCGGACCGCAAGTATTACGCAATTGACGGCGATATTACGCTTTCAATAAGCGGCGGTACATTCAACGGCGGCACTATCGGTGCATACGAAGTACAGCCTGCATACACACAGGTTATGCGCGGCAACTACACCGTTTCTGTTACCGGCGGTACATTCGCAGAAAACACTGTATTTGATGCAACTCAGGTAAAGGCTTATGCAGGCTCCGACAAAGTTGCAACCATTACATACCCCGACACATATACCTTTAACACCACGCTTTTCGATACCGTTAACGGTACTTCGCAAAGCGGTACAGAGCCTATCCGTATTGCATTTGTCGGCGACTCCATCACCGAGGGCTATACAGTTGCGGCAGAAGGTGTAAACAGACTTACCGGCTCATACCCTGCTCTCATCGCTTCTCTTGCAAAAAGCGACTCGAAGAATGTTGTTGTTTCAAACTACGGTATTTCTTCTGCAGGACTTTTGAGAGCAACTGCATATTACTATCCCAATTATCTTGCATACAACATGCTGCTTGAAGAAACCGATGCTGATTATATCGTAATCGCTATCGGTGTAAATGACAATGCGGCAGGCGGCACCACCGGTGCGCAAATCGAATTTGAAACAAACTACAGAGAACTTATCGAAACAGTCGGCGCACTTCCCAACACAGATAAGGTATTTATCACAAATGCAATTTTCTGGAACGTCTCAAAACTCGGTTCGATCCGTGCTGCATCGGTTATCCGTCCCACTCAGGAAAAGGTTGCAAAAGAATTTGAAAGTGCAAACGCTGACAAGTATGTGTTTGTTGACCTCTACGGACTTACACTTGACGCAGCAAAGAGCGGCACCCTCCTTTCCTCCGACAATTTACATCCCTCAAAAGCAGGCTTTGCTAAAATGGCAGACGTCCTCTATGGCGTAATGTTTGAAAACGCTCCTGCTACCACTACTGCTTACAAGAGCAATGACATTTATATAAGTGCAAGCGGAAGCGCTTTTGGCAGTGGCACAAAGGATGACCCCATATCCCATATCGAATTTGCCTTTGCAAAGCTTCCCTTGAACGAGGAATCCACCGTTCACATCGTAGGAAAAGTTCCCTTTAGCTCAAGCTTGTTTATCCCCGTTGGCCCCTCAAAGCTCACTATCGTTGGCGAGGGTGACGGTGCAATTCTTGAAAACGGCTCTGTATCATTCAAGATTGGCTGTGATGTTAAATTTGACAACATTACACTCGCTACAACCGCCGCAACAGAGATCTACGACTGCTACAACGATATAGAAATGACCGACACCGTTACACTCAGCGGCAACTGGTCATTCTTTGCAGGCCACAACATTTACCGTGAGGGTGCTACCAATGCGGCTCACGATACCGTTGCATCCGCATCGGGCAGCAATGACTGCAATATCAACATTTCGGCAAACGGCACATTCACAAACTTTGCACTTGGTAACCGCCGTTGCGATGGCATAGCTCCTATCGGCACATACAGCGGTAACCTCACAGCATACATTGGCAACAATGTCCGTGTAAGCGGAACAAACATTGTCGGCATAGTGGGACAGAACTACCTCGCCGGCACAGTTACCGCCTCTATTCCCTCAACGGTTGTTCTTGAAGAATACGCAAGCATTGGCACTGTTACTTCTCCCATTGTATATGATTCAAGCAAGAATACAGGTAGTGTTTCCGTTACATCAAGAAGCGTTATTGCACCCACAGTGGCATATGTATCATACGGTGCAAGCGGTAGCGGTGCTTCTCCCGAAACACCTGCAGCAACTCTTGCAGGAGCATATGCGATTCTCGACACAAACAAGGATTGCACTATCGTACTTATGAGCGACTATCCTGTAAACGCTCTTACCAACCTGCCCGCTCACGGTGCTACAGTAACGATCACAAGTGTTTACGGCGGTGTTGACTACCGTACAACCAACAACGCAGCTCTCCGCTATACTAAAACTGCGCGAATCGTTCTCGGCGGTGACACAATTATTGACGACCTCAATATTGAAATCGACTCCACCGCAAATGACGGTGCGGTTATCGCTGCAAACTTCCATGACCTGAAAATCGGCTACGGTGTTGAAATTATACATAACTATACGCCCACCTTCCCCTCCCGTATGTTTATCATCGGCGGCTCCAACAATGACGCAAACGGCAACGGACTTGCGGCAGGTGAAACAAGCACGCTTGAAATATACAGCGGTGACTACATGCAGGTAACCGCATTCAGCCGCGGCACTGCAAACAAAGCACACTACGGCACAGTTAACCTCAAGATCGGCGGCGATGCTACCGTATATGAAACATACCTCGGTGCAGTTACAACAGGTGCTTCGGGCGGTACCGTAAATCTTGAGCTTAAAGAAAATGCAAAGCTCAACGGCACCGGTCTGTTCCTCAGCGGTAATGCTGGAAACATGAACGGCGATGTTACCGTCAATGTAAGTGACAATGCCGAAATCACAAGCTTTGGCAGATACGCAGCTAATCTCCACGCAGGAACAAAAACTATCAACGTTTACGGCGAAGAAGTTTCTGTTCCCTCGTCGCTTGAAACATACTTTGACGTTGTAAATGTATATATCCCAAAAGATAGGGTGACAGTTACCGAGAGTTTTGATGTTGCAAACATCGTTTCGGTGGCGGCTGACGGCGAAGCTATTACTGCTGATATCACAAAGGGCGATAACGGCATTACCTTCGAGTATACCGAAAGCCTCGAAAACTTCACGCTTGCCATTACCGTAAAGGATACCGGCTACACAGTATATGAATACACTGTTACAGAAACAGACGGTACTGCAAATGCAACTTTGGCAAATACCAAAACTTATGCGGGTGACGTTATTTACGTTGGTGCAAAAGACGGTAACGGTCTCACACCCGAAACTCCCGTTTCCTCTTTTGCAAAAGCATATGAAATGCTTATCGGCAACGGCGGCACATTTGTGGTTTGTGATGAAGTAGATATGGCAACCGCCATATTTGCTCCTGAGCATACAGGTACTTTGACCGTAACAAGTGTTTACGGCGGTGTTGACTACCGTGAAAGCGGTGCAAAGCTCGCCTATGCAACTTCTACCGGCTGGCAGATAGGCGGCGAAACTATATTTGAAAACCTTACCTTCGACATTGATACAACCGCAGTTGTCAGCGGAGCCTTCCACCCATTGACTTTTGATGAAGGCATTGAAATAATCAATGACTATTCCACTGATGATGGAAACGGCCTTTACCTTATCGGCGGTCATAATAAGAGCACCAATGCGCTTGCAGAATATCCTGATGATACCTCAATAACCGTACGTAGCGGTCATATTCGTTGCATCATCGGCTTCTCCCGTCATTCCGGTGCTCGTGTACACACCGGAACCGCTAACATCAACGTTGAAGGCACTGCATATCTCCGCTATATTTTCGGCGGCGCAACACAAAGCGGTTCTACAGCTAAGAACGCTATAATTACGGTTGCTGACAAAGCTATTGTTGAAAACATATATACCGGCGGCTCTGCAAGCGATAACTTAACAACAGGTGAAGTAATCATCGACGTTACAAAGCTTGACGGCGGCGACATTTATGAATTTGACACAATCAGTATAGATACATCAAACGGCAAAGTAAAAGTACATTATGATCCTCGCACCGTCTCAAACGGTATTGTAACCATGGCAACAATGGCACAGTTTGAAGCACTTTCCACCTGTGACAGAGCGGGCGCACATACCTTTGGCGAAGCTTATGCCAACCCATTTGGCGGCGATCTCACCGCTCACACATGTAAGATTTGTGATTACACCTGCCTTATTGAAGCAGCACCCGAAAAGGTTGCTGAAGGTGTTGTATTTGTTGCAGACGGCGGTTTTGGCAACGGCTTAAATCCGCTTCATCCTTTTGGAAACCTTGAGGATGCATTCACCGCTCTTGGCAATGACGGCGGTACGGTAGTTCTTGTAGGCGAATGTACTCTCCCTGTAAACCTTGAGTGGAAGTTTGGCGCAAGTCACGTTTCCTTCCAGGAACCTAATCACACGGGCAATGTACTTGTGACCTCTGTTTACGGAGATGTTGACTACCGTGAGAGCGGTGCAAAACTTATCTTTGACGGAGATATGCACTATCGTTTAAGCGGTCCTACAACATTTGACAACATTGTGTTTGACACAGTAAACAATACTAAGAAGACCAATCTTGTTGCCGCTCGATATAATCCCCTTGTTTTCGGCGAAAACTGCAAGATGAACAAAACAAGTGAAGACGGATACCAATTCTGGGTTGTCGGCGGTTATCAGTACTTCCGTTATACCGACTTTATTGGTGTCGAAATTGAGGACCGTTTCCTCGATATGGTAACACCTGCGCGCCAGAAGGCTTGGGATTGGCAACCTGAAGACCTTGTGGAATTTACCTACACAAGCGGAAGCGGAAAAACACATAACATTATTCTCCAAAAGGATGCGGCAGAGGCTTTCCAGAAAATGTTTGCAGATATGGAAAAAGAAGGACTCTATGTTCCTTATCCAAGCTGGAGATTCCGCAGCGCACACACTCAATACGGTATCTTCTCAGATTCTGTAGGTAATCAGCGTGTACTTGGCAAAAACTTTGATGATGCATATATTGCTATCGCAAGAAGCGCATCACCCGCCGGCTCAAGCGAACATCAACTTGGCCTTGCTTTTGATATTGAAGACGAACGCCTTCTCGAACTCTATCCCGGTAATGCACACGGAAAGTATGACACAACCGCAGAGTGGCAATGGATAGTCGATAACGGTCCAAAATACGGCATTATTCATCGCTTTTTGAAAAACAAGAGCAACGTTACAGGCTTTATCTACGAAGCATGGCACTTCCGCTATGTTGGCGTTGAACATGCCATGGCAATTGCCGAAACTGACGGATACTGCCTTGAAGAATATGTAGGTCAGACTATCGGTCTTTTCGACCAGAACTCAAGCGTAACCGTTCTCTCAGGTGACTTCTATCAGGTAATGGGCGGTTCCCGCGGATGCGACAACCTCACATTTACAGGTACAAGACACGTAACCGTTGGCGAAAATGCAAACGTTATCAGCCTTGTTGACGTTGATGCTGAAGTCGGCGAAGTTATCGACCCCATCCTCGGTGACGTAAACAATGACGAAACCGTAACCCTTATTGACGTTTTACGTATTTTCAAATATGTTATAGGTGAAGATGTTGAAATCAACACCGCTGTTGCCGATATCAACGGCGACAACACCGTTAATGTTACCGATGCTCTTCTTGTATTAAAGAATATTCTGAACTGACAAAATGCGGCGGAGAGTTCTCCGCCGCATACTCATTAAAACTATGGACAATAACATTATCTATGCCGCAAACTGCGGCGAATTTAAACAAGCATTTGAAAAATTGACAAACGGCGGCACCGTAATCGTTACGGATACTGTCGTTTTAGAATCAATATACCTTGCAAAACACAGCGGCACCGTTACAGTAACTGCCAAAGAAAAAGGCAAGCTTATGTTTGACACCTCGGTTACGCTTACGCTCGGCGGCGAAACTCTGTTTGAAAACATCACAATTGATGTAAAAACGTCCGGCGTTATCGCGGCAAACTTTTCACCGCTCACCTTTGGCGAAAACGTAAATGTAATCTGCGACTTTTCGGAAGAAGCAAACGGACTTTACCTCGTGGGTGGCGAAAACAACGTACAAAATGAAAAAGGCTCTTATGTCTCTGACACATCAATCACGGTATGCAGCGGTAAAATCAGCCGTCTTGTAGGCTTTTCAAGAGGATGCCCAAATCGCATACACAACGGACACGCAACAATAAATGTCAAAGGCGATGCTTATGTACGTTATCTTGTTGCAGGCGCAATGGGTGACGGAGCCGTTGCAAAAAGCGCATCGGTCCGCCTTTCGGAAAGCGCAACGATAGAGGCTTTGCACATTGGCGGAGCAAGAGAAGAAAACATATTGACAGGCGACTTTGACATGTTTGTAGACGGCGGCGATATCTACCGATTTGACCGCGTGGGACTGTCTGCTGTAAAGGGAAAACGGAGCATTACCTACAATCCGCTTACAGCGCCTAATGGGCTTGCATATCTTGCGCGTCTTGCGCTGATTGACGACTTAAAAAGTACCTGCGAAACAGACGGTCATATCTTTGGCAAGCCGTTTAAAAACCCATTCGGCAGCGATACAACCGCACACTCCTGCACCGTTTGCGGCTTTACCGAACTTTTGGGTGAAACCGAGTTTTCAGAAACAGAAAATGTTGTTTTTGTTGCCGATGGCGGTTTTGGAAACGGTTCTACACCAAATTATCCCTTGGGCGACTATGCAAAAGCATTTGAAAAACTCGGCAAAGACGGCGGTACTATTGTAATTGTCGGAAAATGCACGCTTAAGGCAAACCTCTGCGACCAATTTGAAAAGCTTTCAGATGCGTACCAGGAGCCAAGGCACAGCGGCACTGTAACCGTTACAAGCGTGTACGGCGGCAAAGACTACCGCGGCGCAGCCTCACTGTTTTTTGAGCGCGATATTGACTACCGCATGTCCGGACCAACAACGTTTGAAAACCTTAATTTTGCGGCATCGGACAACGCAAAACGCAACCGCATTATCGCACGGTACAATCCTTTGATTATCGAAAAAGGCTGCACAACACCAACACGTGACGGCTATAAGCTTGACATAATTGGCGGATATCTGCAGTTCAGATACACCGACTTTGACGGTGCAGTAATTGAAAACGAATACGAAAACCTTGTGGGCGTTTGCCGCAGTTTGCCAACCGACCACAAAATAGACAACCTTGTTCCGATTGAGAGATTTCCAAATTTCTCTCTGCGGAGTGAGGCGGCAGCAGCCTTTAACCGTATGTTTGACGATATGGAAAAAGAAGGTCTGAAGGTTCCCACCGTTACTGATGCAATGCGCCCATATGCAAGGCAGTACGCTCTGTTCACCGGATACCTTGGACGTTTGCGCCGCACCTTTGGCTACAGCTTTGAACAGGCGCGACAGGTTGTTATGCGTTCATGCGCGATACCGGGTTGCTCCGAGCATCAATTTGGCGTTGCCGTTGATATGTACCACCTTGACATGGTGCAATACGGCTCCAAAAAGCACCACTATTTTGATATCACACCGGAATGGGCATGGGTGCACGAAAACGGCAAAAACTATGGCATAGTTCTCCGCTATGCAGCCGATAAAACCGATATCACCGGGTGCATCTACGAAGCATGGCACTTTCGCTATGTTGGCAAAACCGTAGCAAAGATACTGATGGCGAAAGGAATTTCCCTTGAGGAATATATGGGTGCAAAGCTCGGACTTTTAAATCTCGATTCTTTTGTCAATGTAAAAAGCGGTGCATACAACTCCATTTCACCGTTCTCGTTTGAAACCGGACTTTTACAGCTTACCGGAAAGCATTTTGTATCAATAGACAATTGCGTTAGCGTAAAAGAAAAAAGCACCGAGCTATCCGAATGTTAAAATCGTGCCCCAAATTGTACGGACAGCACAAAAGCCTCCTACGGTAATTTTTAATTCTACCATAGGAGGCTTTTTTGTCATTGTCCGTTTTTAACGGTTATGTTCAAAAGTTGAAACCTTTTTATTTAGGCTGTTCAAATTTAAAATACTGATAAAGATTACACGGAATCATGCCGTTGTAAAGCTTGCGCACCTTGTCTGCACGCTTGCCGTAAAGACGCTCAAAACGCTCCGACGAAGTGAGTACATACACCTGCCACGGCGCAAGCGAGCGAAAATGTCTGCCAATCTGCGCATAGAGCTGCTCGACCTCAGCCATACTGCCAAGACGTTCACCGTAGGGCGGATTGCAAACGATGGTTCCGCGCCTTCCGCCTGTGCGAATCGTGCGCGCATCGGCAACAAAGGCGCGAACGATATCTCCAACGCCTGCGCGCTCTGCATTATCTGCCGCGAGCTGCACCATGCTCTCGTCAATATCGGAGGCATATGCCTCAAACGAGGTCTGCCTTATTGCAGCGCGAGCCTCCTCGCGTGCCTCTGCCCATATCGCCGGCGGTGAAACGGCAAATTCCTCTGCTGCAAAACGGCGAAAAAGTCCTGGCGCCTGATTTTTCATTATCATTGCCGCCTCAATGGCGATAGTGCCGCTGCCGCAAAACGGGTCCCATAAAAGCACATTCTCGCGTGGGCGAGAGTTGAGCGCAAGTGCCGCCGCAAGCGTTTCGCGAAGCGGTGCCGCGCCTGCTATGGCGCGGTATCCGCGCTTGTGAAGCGGAACACCGGAGGTGTCGATCATAAGAGTTGCAACATCCTTTAAAATGAAAAACTCTATCTGGTATTTTGTTTTTGTTTCGGGGAACCAGCACATTCCGTACTCGTTGTCAAGCCGTTGTGCCACTGCCTTTTTAACAATGCTCTGACAGTCGGGAATGGAGAAAAGCTTACTCTTTACAGAGTGTCCCTTGACGGGGAAAGCATCTTCTCTGTCTATAAATCTCTCCCATTCGATAGCTTTTGTTCCCTCAAAAAGTTCGCCAAAAGTACGTGCGCGGAACGTGCCCATTTTTATATACAGGCGCTCTGCGCAGCGAAGCCATATATTACAGCGCGCAATAGCACGCTCGTCGCCAATAAAAGTAACCCTGCCGTCAATCGTTTCGGTGCGGCGGTAACCGAGACGGTCTATTTCCTCCCCAAGGAAATGTTCAAGTCCGAACAGACAAGTCGCTACAAATTCAATTTCCATCATTTTACGCGCCACTCCGTCTTGCCAATCCCTGACGGCGATGACGCTTCCCCCAAAAAAATTAAACTAAACTTTCCTATTTGTTGTTCAGTTGTTTGAGCTCCTCCATAAAGGTAGCCACATCTTTAAACTCTCTGTATACCGATGCAAAACGCACATATGATACGGCATCGAGTTTTTTAAGTTTTTCCATAATAATTTCGCCGATTTCGGTAGTGGTGATTTCGGCACGAAGCGAATTTTGAAGTTCGCTTTCAATTTCGGCGGCGAGTGCACCTGTGTCAACAGGGCGCTTCTGGCACGCCTTGATAAGGCCGCTCTCAAGCTTCATGCGGTCAAAAAATTCTTTTGTGCCGTCCTTTTTGATAACCACGATCTGCACAGAGTCGATAACCTCATATGTGGTAAAACGGCGCTTGCATTCGAGACATTCGCGGCGGCGGCGTATGCTATTGTTATCGCTTACCGGGCGAGAGTCGATTACCTTGCTTTCCTGATATCCGCATCCGGGACATTTCATTTGAAAAAAGCCTCCTTGATGTCATAAAAACACAATATCTTGTATCAATTTATTATATCATACATATATAGCGTTGTAAATAGGTATCGCAAAAAAAGAGTGGCTTTCGCCACTCTTTTATATTACAACATCCGAGTTCTCTTTAATTTTAAATTTTTCAAAATACGCTTCTTCCATAGGAATCCACTTTTCTTCAAACATTTTTGCCATTTTTTCGCCGTTTCGCGCAATGATGCGGCGCATCTGCTCACTGTTTTCAACAGTTGAAAACACCTTTATGTCGGCATAGTCGCCAAAGCTTTTGTGGTGGCTATAAGCTCCCTCAACCACACAGATTTTTGCCGCTTTTACGTGGCGCACACCGTCAAATTTCATTTTTGAGCAATCAAAAACGCGGTATTCAAAAGCAGAGTCGGATCTGAGATGGGGCAAAACCTCTTTTGCAAAGCGTTCATAATGCACATTGCCGCCAAGTTCTGCGAGTCTTTCCGATGTGCGGCACTCCGGCGGTAAAAAGAAATCGTCCATATGCACATCCGCAGCTCCGATTATCTCGCATAGAGCCTTTGCTGCAGTGGATTTGCCCGACGCGGCGCGACCGTCAATTGCGATAACTTTTGTGTCAGAGTTTATCAGTTGCAAAATGGGAATCAACCTTGTTAACCGCATTGACACAACGCGGTACGATGGGCATTCTGCCGCACGGTATTCCTCGCTGTGATGCACTGCGCGTATTCCGCCGGAAAGATACTCTTCACCGTAACCAAGGAGGAAATCTTTTACACTTTCAAGGCATCGCAAAAGCTCCTCATCAGTTCCGTGCCGTGTTGCCGCAGTCAGCAAAAACATCTTAAAAAGCCACTCGCCGTCAAGGTTGTTTTTCTTCCAAGCCGCAAGATTAACCCTGCAAAAATCGGGGGAAATCTGCTCAAAAAGCGGCAATGCAGAGGGCTTTACGGCATCAAATTCGGCAAAAAACATCTCGCGCGCCTTTGCCGTGTCAAAAAGCAAATGCTCCGCGCCAAAAGTTGCCTGATAGCACATTTTTACCACATCGCGCGGACGTATTGAAGGGTGCAACTCTATTTGTTTAAGTAAATATTTTCTCATAGTCAAATTGCAAAACGGCATCAAGAAGCCTTGATGCCGTTTTATCTTACTTAAGTGTGATTACGGATTCGTCCCACATGGAGGGTGCTTCATAACCAAGGAGGTTAACGGTGGTTGCAGCAACATTTGAAAGACCAAACTCGCCTGCATCCGCCTTAACGGTATATGCATCGGTGTAGAAGTTATCGTAAATGATGCAAGGAACGCGATTGAGAGTGTGAGAAGTCTTGGACTTGGGTGTACCGTCCTTGGAAAGCTTAAGCTCGCCCTTCTTGTCAAGCTCGTACATCTCGTCTGCGTTGCCGTGGTCGGCAGTGATAATTGCTACGCCGTGAAGCTTGTCAACAACCTTGAGAATTCTTGCGAGTTGGAGGTCAAGTGCTTCCATCGAGCACTGAGTTGCTACAAAGTTGCCGGTGTGTCCAACCATGTCACCGTTGGGGAAGTTTACGCGCAAGCACTGATACTTGCCGCTTTCAAGACACTCGATAAGCTTATCGGTGATTTCTGCGCACTTCATCCAGG
Source organism: Oscillospiraceae bacterium (assembly GCA_015064965.1). Lineage (GTDB taxonomy): Bacteria > Bacillota > Clostridia > Oscillospirales > CAG-272 > UMGS902. The sequence goes on along the minus strand of SVRG01000020.1, from coordinate 12,024 downwards.
GGCGCTGCTCAAAAGGAACAACGTCGGAGGGGATCTCGATATAAGTTTCAAGCTCGTCGGAGAACTTGCCACTCTTATTACCGTTCCAGAAATAGGTTACATGACCGTACTTCTGAGTTTCGGAAATAGCGAGAATGGAAACGCCGCTGTTTGTAAGATACTCGCCCATGGTATTGGTAATTTCGGGGGGATTTACAAGGAAGTTTGATGGGATGTGAAGGTCGCCGTCATACTCAAGCATACCTGCATAGATAACCTTAGGATAGCGAACACGGTCAAAGTGAGTGAAGTTTGCATCGTCAAACGCCTTGGAAATCTCAATGGAGCGGTCGCCGCGGAAGTTGAAGAAAATCACGCTGTCGCCGTCATTGATAGTGCCGACGGGCGCACCGTTTTCAGCGATAACAAACGCGGGGAGGTCCTGGTCGATAACGCCGAGTTCTGCACGGTAGGTTTCAACTGCCTCGTGTGCGGATGCAAACTGTCTGCCCTCGCCGAGAACATGAGTTTTCCAACCTGCCTCAACCATTGCCCAGTTAGCCTCATAGCGGTCCATGGTAATCTGCATACGTCCGCCGCCGGATGCAATTTTAATGTCAAAGTTTGCATCGCGAAGACCGTCAAGATAAGCCTCAAAAGGATCAATATAGTCAAATGCGCTGGTTTCACCAACATCACGTCCGTCAATGAGAATGTGAACACGTACACGTGCAATTCCCTCAGCCTTTGCCTGGTTGATCATTGCCTTGAGGTGGTCAATGTGGGAGTGAACATTACCGTCGGAGAAAAGTCCGAGGAAATGAAGGGTTGAATTGTTAGCCTTAACATTTGAGGTGAGTTTCTGCCATGTTTCGCCGGCAAACATCTTGCCCGACTCGATGGACTGCGATACAAGCTTTGCACCCTGTGCAAAAACCTGACCTGCGCCGAGCGCGTTGTGTCCAACCTCGGAGTTACCCATGTCGTCATCACCGGGAAGACCAACGGCTGTGCCGTGAGCCTTGAGCTTGAGTGTGGGGTACTTTTCCATGAGCATGTCAAGAGTGGGGGTGTTTGCAGCAGCAACTGCATTTGCGCCGTTAGCCGCGGTGAGACCTACACCGTCCATAACTATGGTAAGTACGGGACCCTGTACGCCTTTAAAAGCCGCTTTTGTAAGCTTTGTTTCCATTTATATGTCTCCTTAAAGATAATATTTTAAACACTAAATATATAGTATACCAAATTTTATAGCAAAATCAAGGTGTTTGTTAAAATTTTACCTATTCACACTCGCCTATTGAAAAAAGCACGTTCTTTTTATCAAGCGAAAGAATGCCATAAGTATATCTGCCGTCGCGTGCGTTGCCGATGCTACCCGGATTGAATAAATAGATTCCACAATCGGGAACATATTCATCATGCACAAAATGTGTGTGGCCAAACAGTGCAATATCACAGTTTTTCTCTTTTGCGGCGCGGAGCAATGCGCCCATTCCGCTTTTCACCATGCGTGTATGACCGTGGCAGATGAAAATGCGATGTCCCTCTATCTCAAGCACAAGCTCGGTCTCGCTCACGCCGTCAAGGCAGGTGTCGCAATTGCCGCGTACCGCCACAAACGCGGCATCCGGCATCTCAGCTTGAAGGCTGTCAAGATGGCGGCATCCGTCACCAAGGTATATTACTGTTTTGATATGCGAATGTGTCTTTGCAACCTCTAAAGCACGGCGAAATCCGCCGTGTATATCCGATAAAACCAAGATGTTTTCCATGTTATATCCCTGTAAATTAAAGTTTAGCGCACTAAGCAAAAATGTTCCACATACCTGTAGGGGCGATTATCAATCGCCCGTTAGCCGCCGACAGATGGTTTGGAGCGGGCGAATACTATTCGCCCCTACGGTTTGCGGTTTCTAATTTGCCAGCATAACCTTTAATTTATCACTTCAATTTTCCCTTCAGATACATACCCGTATACGAACCCTTGACCTTGGCAACCTCCTCAGGTGTACCCTCGGCAACAATGCGTCCGCCGCCGTCACCGCCCTCCGGTCCAAGGTCAATGATATGGTCAGCAACCTTAATCATATCAAGATTATGCTCGATCACTATCAAAGTATTGCCGCCGTCGCAAAGGCGGTTCAAAACCTCGATAAGCTTTGCAACATCATGGGTATGAAGTCCGGTCGTCGGCTCATCAAGAATATATACCGTTTTGCCGGTGCTGCGCTTTGCAAGCTCGGTTGCAAGCTTAACTCTCTGCGCCTCGCCGCCTGAAAGTGTGGTGGATGACTGACCGATCTTCACATAGCCAAGTCCTACATCAAAAAGCGTTTGTATCTTACGCTGAATTGCAGGGAGTCCGCTGAAGAACTCTATTCCCTCTTCAACGGTCATCTCAAGTACGTCATAAATATTCTTGTCTTTATACTTCACCTCAAGCGTTTCGCGGTTGTAACGCTTGCCGCCGCAAACGTCGCATTTAACGTAAACGTCGGGGAGAAAATGCATCTCAATACACTTTACGCCGTCGCCCTCGCACGCCTCACAGCGTCCGCCCTTGACATTGAACGAGAATCTGCCCGACTTGTAGCCGCGTGCCTTTGCCTCGCGCGTTTTGGCAAAGAGTTCACGGATATCCGAGAATACTCCCGTATATGTCGCAGGATTTGAACGCGGTGTGCGTCCTATCGGGCTCTGGTCGATGCAGATTACTTTATCAAGTGACTTTACGCCCTCAATTGCATCATGCTCGCCGGGGAAAGTGTTTGCGCGGTTGAGCGAAGCCGCAAGGCTCTCATACAGAATCGAGTTTACAAGCGAGGACTTGCCGCTGCCAGAAACGCCGGTTACTGCAACGAACTTTCCAAGCGGGAATTTTACATCAATATTTTTGAGGTTATGCTCACGCGCACCCTTTACAGTAAGAAAAGTTCCGTTACCTGCGCGGCGCGTTTTGGGAACTGCGATTTCCTTTCTGCCCGAAAGATACGCACCGGTAATGGATGTTTCACTTTTTGCAACTTCTTCAGGCACACCTGCCGCCATGATATATCCGCCGTGAATACCTGCTCCGGGGCCTATATCAACAACATAGTCAGCTGCGCGCATAGTGTCCTCGTCATGCTCAACGACCACGACTGTATTACCAAGGTCGCGAAGCTTTTTTAGTGTTGCAATAAGCTTGTCATTGTCGCGCTGATGAAGTCCTATGCTCGGCTCATCAAGGATGTAAAGCACGCCGACAAGCGATGAGCCAATCTGCGTTGCAAGCCTTATTCTCTGCGCCTCGCCGCCCGAAAGCGTGCCTGCTTTGCGCGCAAGATTAAGGTATTCAAGACCCACACTGCAAAGGAATGACAATCGCGCTTTGATTTCCTTTAAGATCTCTTTTGCGATCTGCTCTTTTTCTTTTTCGAGTACAAGATTTTCTACAAATTCAAGCATCTTGTCAATCGGCATAAGGCAGATCTCGTGAATATTTTTGCCGCCGACAGTAACGGAGAGCATCATCTTATTAAGTCTTCCGCCGTGACATTCGGGGCAAAGTTGCTCCTCAAGCAAAGTTTCATAATATTCAAGTCCGTAGCTTTCGCGCCGGCGGTCTATCATGGGGATAATTCCCTCAAAAGCGACCGTTTGATGATGTGCAGATCCGCCAAAATAGCGAGTAACATTGTAGAGTTCCTTGCCGGTACCGTAGAGCAGCGCGTTCATTGCAGTTTTTGTAAAGGTAGCGAGCGGCTGGTCAAGGGTAAAACCAAACTTTTTGCCCACCGCCTCGATGAGAGGACCGTTCCAGCTCTCCTCTTCCATTGTTTTAAAGCCGTTGCAGCAGATACCGCCTTCCCTGAGAGAAAGCGACTTGTCGGGGAGCAATTTCTTTTCAGAAACTCTTGTGAGTGCGCCAAGGCCGGAGCATCTTGGGCAAGCGCCATTTGGCGCGTTGAACGAAAACATTCTCGGCTCAAGCTCGCCAAAGCTTATTCCATGCTCTTCGCAGGCGTATTTCAGCGAATAGTCATACTCCTTTTCTTCGCCGTCGCGCGGCATGGTAACAACGCGCACAAGTCCGTCGGTGAGTCCCACCGCGGTTTCAACCGAGTCGCCGATACGCGAGCGCGAGTCAGGACGGTTTACAACGCGGTCAACAACAACTTCTATTGTGTGCTTGATATTTTTATCAAGTTTGATCTCCTCGGAAAGCTCGTAGAGATTTCCGTCAACACGCACACGCGAGTAGCCGCTGCGGCGTGCATCGGCAAACACTTTTTCGTGCATACCCTTAGCGCTACGCACAACCGGAGCAAGAATCATCATGCGCTCGCCCTCAGGAAAACTCTGTATATGGTCAATAATTGTGTCAACAGTCTGCTGCTTGATTTCCTTACCGCAAACAGGACAGTGCGGCACTCCGCAACGCGAGTAAAGTAAACGCAGATAGTCATAGATCTCTGTTACAGTGCCAACAGTTGAGCGCGGATTTTTTGACGTGGTCTTCTGGTCAATGGAAATTGACGGCGAAAGCCCCTCTATGCTGTCCACATCGGGCTTGTCCACCTGACCAAGGAACATACGCGCATACGACGAGAGCGATTCTACAAATCGGCGGTGCCCCTCCGCGTAGAGAGTATCAAACGCAAGCGAAGACTTGCCGCTGCCCGAAAGTCCTGTAAGCACAGTGAGTTTATCGCGCGGTATTGTAAGGTCAATGTTTTTGAGGTTGTTTACCCTCGCACCTTTTATAATTATATCTTTTGCCATAGTAATGTAAGGTAAATTAAAGTTTATGCTGGCAAATTAGAAACCGCAAACCGTAGGGGCGAATAGTATTCGCCCGCTCCAAACCATCTGTCGGCGGCTAACGGGCGATTGATAATCGCCCCTACAGGTATGTGGAACATTTTTGCTTAGTGCGCTAACCTTTAATTTACAATCCTTTCAACTCTTTTATCTTATCGCGTAAGAATGCAGCCTTTTCAAATTCAAGCTTTGCAGCTGCGGCACGCATCTCTGTATTAAGCTGCTCGATAAGCTTTTCGCGCTCGGCGCGGGAAAGTTTCTTTTTGGTATCAGCAGCATCCTTTTTGCTCTTGCCGCCAAGGCTTATTACATCGTGTACCGCCTTGACTACAGTTTTGGGTACAATGCCGTTTTCTTTGTTATACGCATCCTGAATAGCGCGGCGGCGCTCTGTTTCATCAATAGCACCCTTCATCGAGCGCGTGATGCTGTCTGCATACATAATAACCTTGCCCGATGCATTTCGTGCGGCACGGCCAACCGTCTGTACAAGCGACGTTTCGCTGCGCAAAAAGCCTTCTTTGTCAGCATCCAGTATCGCCACAAGCGACACCTCCGGTATGTCAAGTCCCTCTCGGAGCAAATTTATTCCGACAAGCACATCAAAAACGCCGAGTCGCAAATCGCGCACAATTTCCATGCGTTCCATTGTTTCAACCGTATGGTGAATATACTTTACCTTGATTCCGTTTTCATCAAGATATCCCGAAAGATCCTCCGCCATCTTCTTTGTAAGTGTGGTAACAAGCACTCGCTCGCCTCGCGCACTGCGTGCGCGGATCTCGCCCATCAGGTCATCAACCTGCCCTTCGATCGGGCGCACCTCAACAAGCGGATCAAGCAGTCCTGTGGGCCTGATAATCTGCTCAACGATCTGACCGCTGCGGCTCTTTTCATACTCACCCGGAGTTGCACTGACATACACAACCTGGTTTATCTTGCTTTCAAACTCATCAAAGAAAAGCGGGCGGTTATCGTAAGCAGACGGCAGACGGAAACCGTATTCAACAAGGTTTGTCTTTCTCGCCTTATCGCCGCCGCTCATGCCACGTACCTGCGGAAGCGTCACGTGAGACTCATCGACAAACATAAGAAAGTCTTTTGGAAAATAGTCAAGCAATGTATACGGAGTTGAGCCGGCAGGGCGGCGCGAAAGCACACGCGAATAGTTTTCAACGCCCGAACAAAAACCAACTTCGCGCAGCATTTCAAGGTCATAGCGCGTGCGCTGTTCAATTCTCTGCGCCTCAATAAGCTTGTTTTGCGACTTGTAATATTCAATTCTCTCTTCAAGTTCTTCTTCAATCTCTTTCAGCGCCTCTTCCCTCTTATCATCAGTAACGGCATAGTGCGTAGCAGGAAAGATAACGGCAGTTTCAAGCGTGCGGATAAGCTCGCCGGTGACTGCATTGATCTCGCTTATGCGGTCTATCTCATCACCAAAATACTCGACGCGCACCGTTTTTTCATTTTGCGAGGCGGGAAATATCTCAACCGTATCTCCGCGAACGCGGAACTTGCCGCGCACAAATCCGATATCGTTGCGCTCATAGCCGATCATGACAAGGCGGCGGAGCAGCTCGTCGCGCTCCATTTCCATGCCCTCGCGCATTACGATCTGAAGTTCCTGATACTCGGACGGATCACCGAGCGAGTAAATGCATGATACGCTGGCGACGATGATGACATCACGACGCTCAAAAAGCGCGCTCGTTGCACTGTGGCGAAGCTTGTCTATCTCGTCGTTTATCATTGCGTCCTTTTCAATGTACATATCCTTGCCGGGGATATACGCCTCAGGCTGATAGTAATCGTAGTAGGAAACAAAATATTCAACCGCATTGTGCGGAAAGAACTCGCGGAACTCCGTGCAAAGCTGGGCCGCAAGTGTTTTGTTGTGTGCAAGTACAAGGGTGGGTTTGTTGACATTGGCAATTATGTTTGCCATGGTAAACGTTTTGCCGGAACCGGTAACGCCGAGAAGTGTTTGCTCTTCTATTCCCGCGTCAACTCCGGCTGAGAGTTTTTCGATAGCCTCGGGCTGGTCACCCGTAGGCTTGTATTTTGATACAAGTTTAAATTCTCCCATAAAATCTCCCCCTGTAGAAATTTTTGAAAATTCCGACACTTATCTAATATATAAGTATAGCACAAATTTTCAATTTTTGCAGTACTTTTGAAAAATTAATCGTGTTGGGTTTTTAAAGTTTTTCAAGGTCTGCAAGCGCCGCATATGCATAATGTTGTATTTTTTTGTGGTTTTATCATATGTTTGCACATTTTACTTGACAAGATTTTTATTATATAAGATAATAAGGTTAGAAAAAAATAAAAAAATTACAACATTTTGCACAAATCCAACCACAACATTTTTACACAGGAGAAAGACATGGCATTTTTCGAACCTTATTACAAAGAAGTTTCCACCACGCACATCGGTTGCGAAAAACCGCGTGCATACTTCATTCCGTTTGAAAGCAAAGAGGCGGCGCTTACCGAAAATCGCGCGCACTCCGATTATTTTTATCAACTTTCCGGTGAGTGGGATTTCAGATACTTTAAAAATCCTGCCGAAATTGAAGATAAAACGCTTGATACACTTAAAGAGGGTAAGTCCGACAAGATCCATGTGCCTGCAAGCTGGGAAAACTCAGGCTATGGCACCCCGAACTACACAAATGTAGTTTATCCGTTTCCGCTTGATCCTCCAAATGTTCCTGTCGAGAACAACCCCTGCGGACTTTATACGCGCACCTTTAACCTCACACAAAAGCAGCTTAAAGGCAAAAAGGTCTTTTTAAATTTTGAAGGTGTTTATTCCGCATTTTATGTGTGGGTAAACGGCAAATTCCTTGCATACAGCGAAGTTTCGCACTGTACAAGCGAGATAAACGCAACCGATGCACTCGTGGCGGGCGAAAACAGAATAGATGTACTTGTTATCAAGTTTTCTGCGGCATCGTACCTTGAGGACCAGGACATGTTCCGCGCCGGCGGCATTTTCCGCGAAGTGTATCTGCTTTTCCGCGACAAAAAATGCATCCGCGACATCTCGGTAAAATGCGATCTTGAAAAGCCGTTTAAAACAGTAACATTCACCGCAGAAATTGACGGCTATCTTGCAAAGGATGCAACATTTGCCTTGCTCGATGCAAGCGGCAACGATACCGGCGCACTGGTTGCGGCAGATATCATCAACAAAAAAGTAACATTTACGCTTGAGAAGCCCAAACTCTGGTCAAGTGAAGAGCCAAACCTTTACAAAATCCACATCCAAAGCGGCGCGGAGCACATCATGCTCTGTGTCGGTGCAAGGAAGATTGAGGTTAAAAACAGAGTTATTTACATAAACGGTAAAAAGGTTAAGGCAAGAGGCGTTAACCGCCATGACTCAAACCCTCTCCTTGGCTACGCAACTCCCATGGAGCACATGATTCATGACCTTGAAATCATGAAAGCTCACCATGTGAACATGATTCGTACAAGCCACTATCCGTCAGACCCAAGATTTATCGAGCTTTGCGACAAATACGGCTTTTACGTTTGCGATGAGGCGGATATTGAAACTCACGGCTTTAACTATGACGAAAGATTCAACTGGAGTTATCTCTCAAAGCACCCCGATTGGAAGGAAAAATATGTTGACCGCGCTGTGCGCCTTTACGAGCGCGACAAAAATTACACCTGCGTAATTATGTGGTCACTCGGCAATGAGAGCGGCATGGGCGAAAACCAGTTGGCAATGGCTGACTACATCCGCGCACGCGACACTTCCCGCCTGCTTCACTACGAAGGTGCAAACAAAGGCTATCTAGAAAAGCGCGGCGATGACCTTGAAAAATACTATGCCAAGGCAACCGATGTTGAAAGCTATATGTATGCACCGGTTGAAAATATAGTAAAATACTGCGAAGACAAAAAGGAACTCTACCCATTTTTCCTGTGCGAATACTGCCACGCGATGGGCAACGGCCCCGGCGACCTCAAGAAATACTGGGATGCTATCTACGCATACGATAATTTCTTTGGCGGATGCGTTTGGGAATTCTGCGATCATGCCGCACTCCTCGGAGGCACTGCCAAAGATCCCGAATACGGCTACGGCGGCTCGTTTGGCGACACGCCCAATGCCGGCAACTTCTGCATGGACGGTCTTGTTTTCCCCGACCGCAGACTGCATACCGGCATTCTGGAACTTAAAGAGGCACAAAAGCCCTACCGTATAACTGAGGTTGATGTAAAGAAAGGTGTCTTCCGCCTTGAAAACCTCCGCAACTTCACTCCGCTTTCCGATATCTTCGTCCGCTGGTCGCTTGAAGTAAACGGCGCAGCGGTTGCAAGCGGTATACTCGATATGCCACTCGCTCCGGAAAAGAGCGAGGAATTCAAGCTAAAGTATCCTTCACTTCCATCCCCCTGCACCGCAACAGTAAACTTCACATTTGTGCAAAAAACAGATACGCCCCTGGTAAAAGCTTTGACAAATATGGGTACAGAGCAATTTATCATCAAGCGCGTAAACCTTGCCCCCACAGTAAAAGTGCCGGCATCGGCAGTTACGGTGAGTGAAACTGACAAAACCGTTTCAATCTCCGCATCGGAAACAGTATGCACCTTTGATAAAGCAAGCGGCACACTCTACAGCATGGTACAAAACGGCGCAGAAATGCTTGCCGGCCCCACAAAGGTTGCATTTACAAGAGCTTACATCGACAATGACAAATTCATCCGCAGAAGGTGGGACGAAATCGGTCTTTACGAGGCAAAAGAAATTGTCGAAAAAGTGACTGTAACCAAAAACGGCGTTAAAACCAAACTCCGTTTTGTTGCAAAAGAAAAAGATGTGATAAAAGCAACCGTTACATATATGCTTGACAAAACAGGCACTCTTGCGGTAAAGCTTGACGCAGAGATCTGCGACATGGGCATTCGCTACTATCCGCGAATCGGACTTCTCTTTACCGCAGTTGGTGACCTTGAAAATGTACGCTACTTCGGCTACGGTCCGATGGAAAGCTACAATGACAAGCTCCTTGCAGCAAGGCTTGGCGACTTTAAGACAACTGTAAGCGACAACTTTGAGCCGTATCTCTATCCTCAGGAAAACGGCGCGCACTATTCAAGCTCGTGGATGAGCGCAATGACACATAAAGGAAACGGACTGTTGTTTGCAACCGCGCTTGCTCCGTTCTCGTTCAACATCTCGCACTATTCCACAGAGCAGCTTATAAATGCGCACTATCACCACAAGTTGAAAGAAGAGGACTTCACCTATATTCATATCGACGCCGCACATAGCGGCACAGGCTCCAATGCCTGCGGTCCGGTACTTGACGAAAAGTATCAGGTAAAACACGGAAAATATACGCTTATGTTCACGCTTGATGCCTGCCGCGGCGGCGACATCTGCTATCCCGGTGAAAAATAATGCTGATAAGAGAAGAATACCGCGTTACACAAAAGCGTCTCGCAGGGCTTAACCCCATAACATGGGGACAGCAAGAGTGCGAGTGCGGCTTTTCGGTGGATGTACCGCGCCCATACTGGCTGCTCCACTATGTTGTGTCAGGGAGCGGCACATTTGAAACCGGCGGCGCCAAATATTCTGTTTCACCGTCGCAGATCTTTGTGGTGCATCCGCATAGGGCGCACCGCTACACCGCGGACGAAAAAAATCCGTGGCATTATATCTGGATAGCGTTTGAGAGCGATATCGAGCTGCCGCATCTGCTTGACTGCGATGTATTTTCGGCTCCTGCAGCCGGCAGAATTTTCAGCGATATCATGACCGTGTCAAAACTCGAATCCGGAAAAGAAGAATTTCTCGCGGCAAAGCTATGGGAACTTATCAGTCTGTTTTTGCAGATGCAAAACGGCACATCCCACAGACCAAACCCCTATGTCAGCGCAGCGAAGGAATACATCTCACAAAACTTTGTATCCGATATAAAAATTTCAGATATTGCAAAAGAGTTAAACCTCGACCGGACATATTTCAGCGCCATCTTTAAAAAAGAAACCGGAATTTCTCCGCAGCAGTTCCTCATTGTCTACCGACTGGAGCGCGCCGCAGAAATGCTGGTAAACGGCGACGGTTCGGTAGCATCGGCTGCATATGCCGCCGGCTACAGCGATATCGTAAACTTTTCGCGCATGTTTAAAAAACATTTCGGCACTTCCCCAAGCCGCTACCGCGAGTCGATTTTAGCCCGCGAAAGCTCGCTTTTTACAAATTAAAAGGAGAACAGACATGAAAAAAAGATTTTTCTTATTGCTCATCGCCTCATTTATCCTGGCGCTCACCCTTTCAATCAGCGTTTTTTCGGCTGATGTTGTGTACTTGAAGGACGGCGGAACCGGAGACGGCTCATCGCCGGAGAATGCCCTCGGCGATATGGCTGACGCATTTGTTGCCCTGCCATACGGTGGCACGATTGTTGTTTGCGGCGACTATACCTTTGCAAACTCCGCAAACTATGACGCAGCCCTGCCGGGCTTTACATCCCCTGCGGCTGACGGCACCATTTTGATCACCGGTGAATACAACGGCACAAACTATTCATCCCGACTTATATGTGCAAACGGCTCGCGCTATGTCTGCACAGCAAACACCACCTTTGATAACATCACAATATACAACGGCTCAAACAAAACATTTGTTATCTCCGGCAGATTCTTTGACCTCACATTTGGCAAAAACTGCAAAATGGAAAAAATCGAAGTCCATGTAATCGGCGGTCTTGACCATACAAACGGCGTTATCACCGTTCCCGATGACGACTACTCCAAGGATTCGCACGTTACCGTGCTCGGCGGCACAATAGCCGAGCTTACCGGCCTTGGCAGAAATGTCGGCAAAAACTCTATTGCAAACTACACAGGTAAAGCATACATCACCATTGGCGAAAATGCAGTTGTAAACAAGCTTTTCGGCGCATATCGCTGGGGCTCCAAAACCGTTACCGGCGGCTCTGTGGACATCACCCTTGACGGCGGCGCGCTCACAAACTTTATGACCGGCTGCGGCAGTGAAGAAGTTGCATACAACGTTGATGTAACCGTTCATATCACAAAGAACGCAAATGTTGACAAATACTTCACCTCCGGCACACCCGGTTGGCGCGACGACAATGCTTTTATCGGTCTTAATCCCGGTGCACTTTATAGCGGCGGTACAAACTACGGTCACACCGTACTCGATGTAGAGGATGCACCCCAGATTACCGAAAAAAGCATTGT
>SVRG01000128.1 GCA_015064965.1 Oscillospiraceae bacterium | reverse complement strand
CAATTTTGAGCGTATTAATATGAAAAACGGCCTTACTCCGTTTGAAATTCGGAGTAAAGCCGCGTAATTCAATGATATTCTGCGACAGGGTGCTTTTTTTCCTGTCCGTTTATCTGGGTACCGTCCATATGAGTGGGATTTTTTTATTTTTCAAATGTTTTTGCAACTTCTTTTAAGTGCTCGATTATTGGCAGGTGCTGCGGGCACATGCTTTCGCATTGACCGCAGGCGATACAGTCGGACGCCTTGCCAAAGTTTGCGGCTAAGCGCTCGTAGTATGCTTCCTCCACCGTCCATTTTTTTGTTTTAGCTTCGGTCAAATTTTGATTGTACAGTGAAAAATACTTAGGAATGGCAATGTTTTGCGGGCAGTTTACTATGCAGTATTCGCAGCCGGTGCACTTGATAGCCACATCGCTGTTTATAATGTCCCTTGCTGTGTGTACAAGCTTTATTTCTTCATCGGTAAGGGGGACAAAGTTCTTCATATAGCCCATATTATCGCAAAGTTGCTCCATGTTGCTCATACCGCTGAGAACCGTTATAACTCCGTCAAGGCTTGCGGCAAAGCGAATTGCCCAAGAGGGTACCGACATTTCCGCATTATAGGATTTGAAGAGGTCTTCTGCCTTTTTCGGTACGTTTGCAAGGGTTCCTCCCTTTACCGGCTCCATAACAATAATGTCCTTGCCGTGCTTTCTTGCAATCTCATAGCAAGCACGTGACTGAACTGCGCTTTCCCAGTCGAGGTAGTTTATCTGCAATTGAACCACGTCAAAAAATGGGTATTTTGTAAGTACCTCGTCAAGCACGCCGGGACCGTCGTGAAAAGAAAAGCCGATTTTTTTAGCAAATCCTTTTTCTTTTTTCTCTTTTATCCAGCCAAAGCAGTCATAGCCCTCGAAAGTGGGCAAAGACTCGGAGTTTACATTGTGAAGAAAATAGTAGTCAAAAAACTCAAGTCCGGTTTTTCTTAACTGCTCTGCAAAAACAATGTCTCTGTCCTCAAAGGATTTGATTTTGTATCCGGGAAGCTTTGAAGTAACCGAAAAAGCATCTCTTGGATATCTCTTTGTCAGTACTTCGTTTACCGCATCTTCGCTTTTTCCGCCGCAGTACATCCATGCGGTATCAAAATATGTAAAACCGTTTGCGATAAAGGCATCAACCATTTCACAAAGTGCGGGGATGTTGATACTTTTTGCGTCATTTGCATCGGTGAGGGGCAGACGCATAAGCCCAAATCCGAGTTTTTTCATGTTAATCACCAAAGTTTAATAAATGTATCAATGATTTTGTGCGAGCGCTCGGAAGCCATAGCCACAAATTTGGGATATTCCATTTGAGCATCTCCGCTTGCGCTGTCAGAGATAGCGCGGAGAACTGCAAACGGAACGTTGTTCACGTATGCAACATGGGCGATCGCGGCGCCCTCCATTTCGCAAGCGATGGCGTTGAAACGGTCACGGATGATGCATTTCTTTTCAGTGTCAGACATAAACTGGTCGCCCGATGCAATGGTGCCAACAACTCCGTTTGCGCCGATTTCGCTTACTGCAGCCTCAAATGCTGCGACTGCCTTTTCATCTGCTTCAAAATGAATTTTGTTGATTCCGGAAATAAGTCCTACGGGGTCGCCGAGGGGGCTTGTGTCCATGTCGTGCTGAACAAGAGTTTTTGCAATAGCGATATCGCCGATTGAAAGTGCATCGGTGAGTGTGCCTGCAACGCCGCTGTTGATGATGAGCGCAGGCGCGTATTTAAGAATCATCGCTTCTGTGCAGATGGCGGCAAAAACCTTGCCGATACCGCACACTGCAATTACAACTTCTTTGCCGTGGAGAGTGCCGCGGGTAAATTCAACGCCGCTGACTGTTTCTGTGGTTGTGTCCAAGAGGGAAGCGCGTATCGCATCCGCCTCGATTTTCATAGCGCAAATAATTCCAATCATGTTTTTGCCTTTCTAATTTACAAATTGAGCGTTCCAGAGTTCTGCGTAAAATCCGCCTTTATTTAACAGTTCGCTATGTGAGCCCTGTTCGATAATGTTGCCGTCCTTCATAACAAGGATAACATCGGCCTCGCGAATGGTGGAGAGTCGGTGAGCAACGATGAAACTTGTTCTGCCTTTCATCAGCGTTGCAAATGCGTTTTGTATGCGCATTTCAGTACGTGTGTCAATTGACGAGGTAGCCTCGTCAAGAATCAGCATCGGTGGCAGGCAGAGCATGATGCGAGTGATGCAGAGGAGCTGCTTTTGTCCGGCTGAGAGTGCGCCGCCGTCTTCGCCGATGTAGGTGTCATATCCGTTTGGCAGATTTTTTATAAATCCGTGGGCATGAGCCGCCTTGGCAGCCGTTATTACTTCTTCGTCTGTGGCGTCGGGCTTGCCCATAGTGATATTGTCGCGTATCGTGCCCTCGCGCAGCCATGTGTCCTGAAGAACCATGCCAAAGTTTTTGCGGAGAGTGGCACGCTTTAAATTGCGTGTGGAAATTGAGTCGATTGTAATTTCGCCGCTTGTCGGATTGTAGAAGCGCATGAGCAGATTGATAAGTGTGGTCTTGCCGCAGCCGGTGGGGCCTACAATTGCGATGCGCTGACCGTGATCAGCAGAAAAATTAAAGTTTTCGATGAGTTTCTTTTCGGGGGTATAGGAGAAGCAAACGTCTTTAAATACGATATTGCCGTTGATTTTGTCAGGCGCGGCTGCATCTTCATGGTCCGGCTCGATTTCTTTTGCATCAAGCAGTTCAAAAATACGCGAAGCGCATGCAAGCGCGTTCTGAAGCTCGGTTATAACTCCCGAAATCTCATTGAACGGCTTTGTGTACTGATTTGCGTAGCGCAGACAAACCGCAAGGTTGCCGATTGTCATTGACGGAGCGACTCCGATGCAGAAAAATCCGCCAAGCAGAGCAACGCCGAAGTAAACAAGATTGTTTACAACACGTGTCGATGGGTTTGTGAGCGAAGAATAGAAGGTGGCTTTGAGGGCAGCCTTTGAAAGGCGGTTGTTGATTTCCTCAAATTTTTCTATATTTTCGTCGCCGTGTGAAAAAGCTATAGAAACTTTTTGCTCGGATACCGTTTCGTTTACAAAAGCGGTTTGCTCGGCTTTGGTTTTGCTTTGCGCAAGGAAGAAATCGTGAGTGTGCTCGGCGATAAACTTTGCAACAAATAGTGAAAGCGGTGTGAGCGCTGCCACAAATAGCGCAATTCTCCAGTCAATTATAAAGAGTACAACAAGCGTTCCGATTATGGTGATGATTCCGGTGAAAAACTGGGTAAAGCCCATGAGCAGACCGTCGGAGAAAGTGTCAACATCGGAGATAACACGGTTAACAGTTTCACCTGTCTGGTGCGAGTCGATATATGAGAGGGGGAGTTTTTGAATCTTGCGTATCGCATCGCGGCGGATGTCGCGCACAATACGATAGGTGATGTTGTTGTTTATAATGCTCATTATCCATTGGAGAAGAGCAGTGAGACCAACTACTGCCGCCGCTTTTATCAGCAAATTGACAATTGCATCAAGGTCAACATTTCCGTCGATGCAAAGGTCGATGGCATCGCCGATGAGGATTGGCAGATATAGAGTCATTGCAACTATTGCAAGTGCCAGAATCAGAGTTACGATGAGCAGTCCGATGCTTTTTTTAATGTATGAGAGTACGCGTGCAAATGTATTTTTCATTACTGCTCACCTCCCTTGAACTGGGAATCGTAGATTTCCTTGTATATTGGGCAGTTTTCAAGCAGTTCGTCATGTGTGCCGATACCAACAGCTTCGCCGTCGTCAAGCACAACGATTTTGTCAGCGTGCATCACCGATGCAGTGCGCTGCGATACAATGAATGTGGTCGGGGGATTTTCGCGGTTGCGGATCGCCATACGCAGACGTGCATCTGTAGCATAGTCAAGCGCGCTTGCGCTGTCGTCCAAAATCAGAATTTCAGGATTGCGAACCAGCGCGCGTGCAATGGTCAAACGCTGGCGCTGACCGCCGGAAAAGTTTTTGCCGCCCTCTGTCACAGGTGCATCGAGCGAGCCCTTTGAAGCGAGAATATCGCCGCCCTGCGCAGTTTCGATTGCTTTGATTATCTCTTCGTCAGTTGCATCGTTTTTGCCCCAACGCATATTGTCGCGAATA
>SVRG01000019.1 GCA_015064965.1 Oscillospiraceae bacterium | reverse complement strand
CCTCAATGCAATGCTCAAATGCGCTTATCATCTGCGCATCGGTGTATGCGTGCGACACTACCTGAATTTTCTGCAGATGCGGCGTTTTGTAGCGCGGTTCTTCCCTGCCGAGCGTTTCGAGAAATCTGCGTGCAGCCTCCGATTCGCCGTATCTTGCAAACAGGTTGTTTTCTGTAACAAGTTCGTGCGGCTCGCTCTCGCTGTGCTTGACCGTTTCGCCTACGTCTTCGGCCTTGCGGCATTTATGCACAAGTGTGTCAGTCTTTGCATCGTAGAAAAGCAAAAGTCCGTCCTGCTCATCAATGCGAATTTTGTCCGCAGTAGCACTTTTCGGCAGTTCGTAGTGGCAGCCCTCATATCGCACAGTGTGACGGTTGCTCACGCTGCGGATTTCGGTAGGTCGGTAGCCCTCATGCGGCACTGCCCTCAGGTGCTTTGCCTCTTCAATAAAAAGTTCCCTCGGTGGTCGCTTTGTCGTGTAGTGCGGCTTTGCATTTGCGTACTTATCCAGCCATGCAAGTGCTGCGCTGTTCAGCGAGTCTGTGCCTGTGAAAATCCGCCCTTCAAGAAAGCTCTCTTTCACATAGCGCACAAAACTCTCAACGCGTCCCTTGGTCTGCGGGTCTCTCGGTCGGCAAAGCACAACGCTGTAGCCGACCTTTTTGACATACTCCTCAAATTCGGGAACAAACAGAATGTTGCCGAGATTTTCGCTGACGACGAAAACTCTGTCCTGGTCATACATAACCGTCTGCGGACGTCCGCCAAAGTAGCGGAACGCAAATTTGTGTGCTTCCACCGCAGTCGCCGTCGTAAACGGCTCTGCGCTGAAATATACAAAGCCCATTTTGCTGTATGACAGCACCATGCAGAAAAAGTAGACGCGCACCCAGCGATCGTACATGTCCTTCATTTTGCATTGCCCGAAATCGACCTGTGCTTCATACCCTGGCGGCAGCGCATCGCGTATGCCTGTCTGCCGTGACGGCGGCGCAAAGCCGTACTGCTCGCGCAGCATTTTCATGTAGCGGTAAAAGGCCGCTCGGCTGCACTCGAAGTCGGGGAATGCCTCCTTCAGCTTGTACATCATGTTGGTTGCACGAATTTGCGGACAAAGCCGCAGTACGCTTAAAATGAACTCTCGGTACTGGTCGAGGTAGTACGGCGACGCATTTGCGAGCCTGTCGTATTCCTCCTCGCTCACGTTCCACCACCTCCGCACCGTTTCGCTGCTCACGCCCACTCGCCGCGCGGTCTCCCGTTGCGTCACGCCATAGCTCTTGTGTATCTGTATCTGCTCGTATGTCTCTTTGGAAATCATCGTTAAATCCTCCTTTCATTTTGTTTCCAAAGATGTAAACACTATTTCATAGGCAACACCTCCTTTAAGGTGATTATAGCAGAAAAGCCACGTATATACGTGGCTTTTACAATTTTACAAACTATATTTTCAACCTTTTTGCGTGCACGGCAAATACGTTGCATTTACCGCATCTTTAATTCCGCAATACTCGCATTCAATAGCATCAATTTTTTTAAACGAGCCAAGCGATATACTACGTCTGTCTCCGAACACCTCATTTATCTTTGCAGTAGAAGCAACCCAGAATTTCCACTGGTTCATGTCAAGCGGATTTGCTGTTTCTCTATTTATATTTGCAAACAAACAGAAAACATACACATCTGAGCGACGTTTTGCTTCGCTGCCATCACGTCCGACATAATAATACTTCCCGTCTCGCTCTGCGATATCACAATTAACAGTTTTGGCAATTGAGAAAATGGGGCGAGAAGGCTTTTCGCGCTCCCACTCCTGAATTAGCGATGAACATTTAACTTCTACACGACAATCACCGTAAAGAATATCGCATTCGCCAAACCCCCGTTTCGGTGTCTCAACATCCTCGTCAAGTGCCATTCGCACAATATATTCCGCAAGGTCGCCGCGCGGACCGTCCATAAGCAACCGCGATAATGCCCACGCCCAAAAATCTTTTACGGTCTTTTCCTGCAGCTCATTATTTATAAGAAACGGCTCTTTGCCGCTTAAAACCTTTTTATCTTTCATCAGTCCAAATACTCTTCATATGGCGCAAGGTCGTTTCCTGCTTTTCGAAATGACGCCTGCACGCTATCGTTGCTTTTCAGCACCTCTCTGTAAAACGCTTCTTTTTTCGCAAACTCTGCGGTATCCGCTTTGAGAATTCCGTTTTTGACAGAAAGCAATACGGATAGCTTCTTTGTATCTCCATTTTCAAGCTTTACAAATATGAATCCGTTTTCAACAGACTCAACAACACCGCCAATCGGTTTTTGTGCCAACAGTACCCTATATGTAACCTTTGCACCAACAGAAAACTCATTCTCAATTTCATGCAAGACTGCATTTGACTTGTCCGCCGCCTCCTTTGCGGCAACAAACGCCTCAAATCTGGCTCTCGCGGTTGCCTTATTCTCACGGTATGCACGCTTGGTGGCACTATCAATATGCTCGTATGCAATACCGTCATATAAATTATAGGTCATCGAGCAATAAATAATATCGAACGTAAGAATGTGCTTTTCGGGATCGGCATAACGCATATCGCCGCGTTCGCCATTAAATCTTGTTGCATCAACTTTCAAAAGTTCGGCACAGTTTTTCACTTCATTTGTGATTTCATCGCACATTCTGTAATAGGTGTCAAGTCGAAAATCTGTATATGTACCCCAATCGTCATAAAACTCTACGCAATCGGCAAACTCCTTGGCTTGTGTATTCTTAACTGGGTAGTTTTCGTCCGGTCTCTTTAGAAACAGAAACATCATTGCCGCACGCTGATCGCAAGCGTACAATCCTGCACTCTCAAAATACTTTTCACGAAGTTTTTCACTCTCTGCAATGAAAGCATCAATACGACGCTGACGCGCTTTAAGGTCGCCGCCGTCATCAACAAAAAGGTCACAGAACATTTTGCTAACGATTTCGACATTTTCGGGTTCCTTTACATAACGGCAAATTGCCGAAAACGGAAACTGTCGCGAACTATCAAGCAGAACACTCGAAACCGAATGCAAATCCGACAACCGATTTGCAAAATCGGTTGTATCAGCAAAGTCAAAGTCCTGAAAAGCCTTTACCGCTTCCCACTTAAAGTTTTCATTGTTCTTCTCATTGTTAAAATAATCAAAGTGATCTATGTAGTGTGCAAATATCTGCAGCAAATTGTTATTGTTCAAGACTCTATCTCCTTAAATATCATATTTCAAATTCGTGATGAATTGACGGGTCAGCACAAAACCATGTTTGCACATCCGCTTTATCAACGATACGATAACATATGCTTTCTCCATCTACTTTGATTATACCATAAATTCTTCCATATAACAATCCAAGCGTGACATGTTACTTTTTCGTCAAATCATAACTAATACCAAGCAACCATGCGACAGTTTCATCGGGAACGCTGCCGTCAAGCGAGACCGACATCCAATGCGATTTGTTCATGTGATACGCGGGGTAAATACCGTCTTCCTGCTGCATCGAAAAGATAATTTCATCGGCGCACTTGAGGTTGACAATGTCAATATCGCCCTCTCCGTCAATGCCGAGTCTGCGCTTCGGTATTTTCATAATCACAGCAAACCACTTGCGTCCGAGCGTGTGACGAAAAACAGCCGTGTCGGGATCCCTCGCAAACGGATGCTCCGCCCTCGCGCCGTATGTATCATAAATAAGCGCCTCAAACTCCTGCCGATTCACGTCAAATCTCCTCTACGTCAATATCTTTCAAATAATTGTAAATACCGTCATAGTATGCAGGATTACGAGTTGCATCTTCGGCGCTGCCTGCAGGAATGAATATAGCCATTCCCTGACGTGCACGCGTTAGCAACACGCGGTAAGTATTCTTCAAATACAATCGTTTTTCTTCAGATGCAACTCTGTTCCAGCGATTGCCGGTGAAGTTGTTGTACGTCCATTCGCCGTCGACAAAGCGGAAATCGGCATCCCAGGCAACAATGGAATAGTCAAGCTCAAGCCCCTGAATGTCAAACTCAGTTACAACGTCTTCAAGCGCGTAGCTTGAGCGAACATCGTCCTTGCCATTGAGAAACCAATTTGCAACAGAAACTTCGTTTTTAACAAAGATACCTTCCGGCTTAAGGCGTAATGCTCCGCTGCTCGCAAGCAAGCCATAACGCGTAGTGCCCTGACAACGCTCACGCACCCAATTCTTCGCCTTCGTCAAATCTCTGGTAATAACGATAGGATACTTGTCCTTAATTGCCGCGCACAAGCGCTTTGCTTCCTCGGTATCTGCATCAAGTACCGCCTTAACAAACGCTGCAAGGTCGGGCGTTCTAAAGGAGCGCACCGAAGTTGCAAGGTGCAGTTCTTCCCTTTCATAGCTGTCGAGGCCGCGCAGCATGCTCTCCCAACTGCGACCGCGACGGTATTCGTCATCATTGAGCTGCGGCGTAATATACACGTCCCAATCTACAAAATTACGCTGCAATGAGTCAAACCATTCGGGAAGACCCGCTTCACCAGTATTGATCTCCTGACCGCCACCAACGAGGCAAATTACAACAGCCCAGTCACTATGGCGATCCATTGTGCTGATCAAAAACTCCGGCTCGCTATATGGAAATTCTGCGACACCCTTTTTCGTCGCCATGAATTTTGCAATTTGATCATGCGTCCATGCACGCTGTGCCTCATCAAAAATTGCGACGCGCTCAGGCGGAACATTGTTATTGCCAACAAACGAATCACGGTATTTGTGAATAATCTGTATAAATGCAGATGTACTACGCAGAGCGTCGTTTTTCGTTACACGATTACCGCGCTGTTTCTCCTGCTCAACCTTGTCGCGCGCGAGCGCCTCCTGCAGCACCGTCACAAGAGGAAAGTTGCCAGAAAGAAATACCGCGTGCTCGCCTTGATTTGCATCCGAGCGCTGAATGGCAATGTTGAGTCCGACGAGAGTTTTACCTGCTCCAGGTACACCTGTTACGAAGCAAATAGACTTGCGACTGTTCGCCTTGCTATATTCAATTATGCGATTAATTTCATCGGTTGTAACCGTCAGATTCTCTGCGCCAGCATCGCTGCGGGTAATATCGTGCACGTTATGGCCGCGATACAGCGCCTGCGCTGCCTCAACAATCGTAGGCGTAGGCAGATACTCCGAGTTCTCCCATCCTTCGTAATCAAAAGGAATCTCGTTATACGCCGCTGCAACCGTGTTAATTGCAGCCGCGATATTTGTCGCGTTGCAATGTATCGGCTTTATAATGCGGTCAAGCTCCTCTACTACACAGCGCTCGGCAGCCGCGCGTGTCGAAACCATAATTGGCACAAGCAGTTTATCGTGACTCTCCTTCTGGAAGTTGCGCAGATCAAGCGCGTAGTCGTAAACCTGATCGTATGTAGTCGAGCGATACTCAGTGTCGCCACATTTAAATTCAAGCAGGAACACAATGTTCTGATACAGCACCACCGCATCAACACGCTTTCCCATTCTCGGAATTGTATATTCAAAAATAATACGTCCTTCGGTAAATTCACAAAGCTGCTGCTTTAAGATATCAATCTCAGTTTCCCATGTATTGCTCTGCTGAATCGATGTTTCGGCAGAAATGTCATTTGCGTGAATGATGCCCAGTATTTCACTGCTCGACTGCTGCAAAAACTCAGCAATCGACGCAGAATAATATGCTCTCAAATTACGCATGGTGGTTACCTCATATATTTTAGTCTTTGTTTAGATAAACGAAGGACTGCGGTGCACTTTTTATGCCTATTTCCTCCAATGTTTTTGGGGATTCATACAATTGTGTCAGGCCTAACTGAAAAGCACAAGCGGTAGTACACCCTTTGAAATATGCTCTATACTTTGCACGTGATATACCTGATGCGCCCTTCGTGGCTTCCCATAAAGGCGTAGGCTTCATCGTTAAAGCACCGATCACCTCTACTTCTCCAACAACTTGCTGCACAGGATCCGTGGAATATACAACAATCTTATCCACAATCTTTTGTGGCAAATGTTTTCTAAATTCATATTTTTTGATGCCGGTAAAAATACGTTCAACGTATTCAGGCTTTATCGATAATAATATTGTCGCCATATCTATCTCCCGCTTACATATACAACGTAGTTTCCGAATCATGCAAAATCATAGCAAATTGTGCATCTGTTATGCGCGTAAACGGCCGAGGGCCTTGTCCAAGCTCTACAATACCATGCTGCTGCAAGTAATCCAATGTTATTCTCTTAGTTAATGACTTTACGTAAGCAAACTTTAGTACCTTTAAATTATAGCGATGCTGTGCCCAAAAGCGTTTAAGTTCATCCGTTTTGAATACACTTCGATTCTGACAATAACTCAAAAAATCTTCTTCACTGGCGAACGAATCTACCACTTGATCAATAACGCCGACTGTTGTAATTACAGAACTGTATTTTTTAGGGTAGGTGTCTCCCATCCTGTAGAACAAAAGCAAATCGCCAGGTTTTAAATTCCGTTCAAACGCCCAGGTTATGTACACTTTCTGAAGTGCATAACGATGAGGGATGTTACCGATGTATTCCAGTTCAGTATTAAGTTTTGAATCGGGAAAAAGTGATGTGTGGTACTGGGGCATAATGGGCAAAATCATTTTTGTACTATTTTTGCTTAGATTTGGGAAGTTTGCAATTACCGATTTGGTTGCATCATAAGTCCCTAACTTTTTAACAAGAACCGTTTCCTGCTGTCCGTTAGTTTCTTTTGTACCATATTCGTAGAAACCCCAACGTACCAACAAATCATACAGTCTTTTAAGTTCGTCACGATCCTTGAACAAAGTTACATATATTTCGTCCAAATTACGCGCAATTGCATTGTCAAAGATAATTTTGACAAAACGTTCTCCCAGTCTGAAGCCAGAGGCTTCCACTTTAAATGTGCCAACTTTTAAGCGGCGCTTCGGCATAAAAACAGGGGTTATATTGGAGTAATTCTCAGTTTCGTCCTCCGTCTTCAAATAGAGGAATCCTATGATGTCATTTTTATCAGAGCGACAAATATATGCTTCCTCATCGCTTTTGCTTGCAAACCATTTTTCAAATCCTTTATAGGCTGGTCTGAATGTATCAAAGAAAGGATCGTTCACATCAACATTTCCCATCAGTTCCTTTTTTACGTTCAGCGCTTTATACTCTACCAAAGCCGGATAATCTGCACTAACTTTACTTATAAAGGCATTTATTGAAAAAACTTTATCTGCAATGCCAAGCCGCTCCGCCTTGGTGCGCATCCTGCGATCTTCTGTAATTAGAATATCGGCTCGCCCGCAATACACTTCGCACAAAAGTTGATTGTCTACTTTATCGTTATCAGTTCTTGGTGCATCTCCAAGAAGAGAAATGAATTCGGTAGTCTGATTTGCAATACACAGCATTTGTGTATAGGCACTCAACCTAGCGTCATAGAGTTGTTGCTGCTGCGCGTTGTCCGCCTTCCTCAATTCTGTTATTGTATAAGGATGCAGTAATTTTTCATAATGCAGCTTATCCAACCAATAATACAGCTTGCCAATGGTGTAATTGGTAGCCTGCATAGTTTCTCTATGGATAATAATATTCGTATCCAGCAGAGCTCTCATTCTTTACTCATCCTTTCATTTTATTGAAACTACGTTCTATTAAAATTGGTGACAAATTCATAGAAACTGTCATCATCGTTTGCAGCACAAATTGTTGATATGTATTGTGAATCCGCTTGCTCGAATCGTTGTAATTTGCGATATGATAAACCACACGCAAGAAAAACCTCGCTTTTTTTGCGACCTAATCCATCATTGCTCATATGGTTTCTTATATACAACCTTACAAACAGATCATGATATTTCGCTGTTACCGCCAAAGCATAAACAATCGGCAAAAAAAACACGGAGAATATTGCAGGAACGGAGAACGACACCAGCAAACTAATTGCACCATCTTTTGTTACTGTAGTTACCGCTTCCTTCGCTGTAAAAACTAAAAGTAGTAACCCGGCAACAGTGGCTATGCCATCAAAGACCTTTTGATACTGTTTGTGCTTTGGGTTATCACGATCGTAATCTTTAAGTATCGTGATAAATGTAAATACCGGCAATATGATCATTTCTGTAAGAAAAGAAAAAGTAAACGCACCCACAAAAAACTCCAGAATTGCCGACCACAAGAAGTTATCTATAACCATCTGCTTGAATGGGTAATCTTTGATTTTTCTTGTTCCCGCTTTGAAACAGATAGGTGTCGCTACGAACAACACCCAGATAACAACGTCTTTTAGCAGATCCCATTCCCAGAACTGTATAAACTGAAGACCATAGACCAAAAGAGCTGCATATCCTAATAAGCAAAATACAGGAATAATAATGATTGGCTTAAATACTGTCTTTAGTAACGCGATTACCGCCCTTGCTCCGTCATTTTTTAATATGAGCCATAACAGCAATAGCAATAAGTATATCCCTGATGCAACTTCTCTTGTTGAAAACAGCTCGAACATTTTATACCCCTAAGCGCCTGCGAATATCGTTCAGCCATTCGCCTTTGTATTTAAAGTATCTCGGACCGGCGGTTGGCTTTGTGGTTCCAAGCATATGCTTTGCAAGTGCTGTAAGCGACCATACTTCCCCATTATATTTAACGTGCTTATCATCGACAACTTCGCACGGCTCGCCCGAATGAGGATTGCCTACGCAATAGAATTCTACAGTTTCTCCGATTTTGATTCCGCACTTTGAGAAAGCAAAGGGCGACAAACGCTCCTGATGCTGTTCATTGATTTCCTTCGCCAATGTTTCCTCGCGCTGCTCGGTTTCGGTTGCTTTCCACTTTTTCAAGCGGTCACTATATCCATTTATCTCCGCAATAGCCTCTAAAATAGAGTACGCATCTTCCGCAGTCATTGCATAAAACTCACGGACACGACGCTTGCCATCAACCTCTTCCGTGGAACGCAGTTCGGGATTCAGCTTGTCCAAAATCGAATGAAGCTTTTTGTCCGAAAGTTTTGAATCTACTTCGTATGTAGCATAAACACGAAATGCGAACGGCACCGCCGTGCTACGATTAAGCTCGTCAAGTCTCTGTTTCACATCCGTTGCATACCCGATTTTCACATATTGCGGAAACGACGGGTTTGTAAATATGTAAATTACACCTTTGGTCATTTTGCTTCTTCCTCCATGTGGTCAAGTTTTAATTCGTTAAGCAACTTTCTTGTCTCGCGCCAGTACGGCATATGCTTGTCAAGAATAGCAACAAAATCCTTGCCGTGATTATGAACCTTCAAATGAGCGAGCTCGTGAAGAATTACATACTCAAGACACTCAAGCGGCTTTTTGGCAAGTTGCAAATTCAGCCAAATCTTTCGAGTGTTCGTATTGCATGTACCCCAGCGAGTTGTCATATACTTCGTCTGCCAAGAGTCGCAATACAGTCCTGTAATCTTCTCCCACTTGGGAAGGTATATTTCTATTTTTTCCTTTAGCAAACCACGGTACCACTCGTTTACAAACGCTTCGCGCTGCTTCGCCGTGCTTTCTTTTCTAACAGTAAGCACAGCCTCATTTCCGCTGAGCACAAGCGAATTGCCCTTGTAGCTATACTCAACACGCAAAAAGTATTGCTGTCCGAATAAATACAGAGTTTCGCCCGAAACATACTCTCGCTCACATTGCCTTGGCTGCATCTCGAATTTTTCTTGCTGCTTTTTTATCCAACCGAGTTTTGTACGCACAAACATCGCTATGCTTTCATCAGACAAATGCATAGGAGCTGACACGCGAACATTTCCGTCCGGAGGCATAACAACCAGATGCAGATTTTTAATATTCTTTTTTTGTATGTCTATTTTGATTCCCGATATCTCAAACTGCATCAATATTCCTCTTGTTCTACAATGATCTTATATAAGCGTTCTACCGTATCTTCGTCTTTCAAGATCTTATAAAGCTCGCGTTTGATTCTGTTTTCCTTTGTAGGATTATTTCTGAATCCATCCATTTTAGACGACAAAACCGCTTTATGCAAACGAATCGCAAGCTGTTCATCCTCACCGCAATTATCATAGAACGCACGCATTGCACCGCTCTTTCGAACACTTTCAGGATAATGCTCATTTTCCTCGGGAGCATTTACCTTTTTAGCGAGTTCGAGGTAGCGATTAAGCAATTCTTTATAATTCAGCACGCCCTTTCGACGTTCAAGCATCAACTTCTCGAGCGCCTCGGACATTTTGTTGTAATATATAGGATTGATAACCAGCTTTTGAACAACCTTTTTTTGAATGTTGTTTTCAATCGCCTCTGCAGCACTTTGCTGTTCCTTACCGCCCTTGCTAAGATTTTCTTCTTGTGCAAGAATGAAATCAAGGAGTGTAAAATCATCAAAAATAGCAAGCTTTTCCGCATCATCGGCTACGATATAGTTATCAATAAGATAACGCATACCCGGCTCAAATTGCTTGAAATCCAAGAAGTCGCCGCTCGCGCGACCAATCACATCTCGGAGCTTTATATACATATTTACGCGATCATCGAATCGGCTTTGCTCGGATGCAGGAATACCCGCATCATCCATACGAGGCTTAAATTCTGCAAATGCACGAACTAAACGAGAAACCAATTTATATAGTTTTTCTCTACTGCGGGCAAATGCTTCATCAGCACCATTGTCAACACCGTTTTCGCCACAGAAATAATGGATATAGTCAAGTTCGGCACGAGGCATTTCAACGCCTTCGCACAGTTCATCAAGTGCATCCAGCGTTTCATAAAAATACTTTTTTGCTTCTTCGGTACGGTCTTTAAGAAGTCCTGCAACATCTTCGGCATCGTAGTCTTCAAATGCACCTGCGGTGTATGTGTTAATCGCATCTGCAAGGTCGCCGAAAAGCTGCTTGTAGTCTACGATATAACCGAAATCTTTGCTGTCGCCATCAAGACGGTTTACACGGCAAATCGCTTGGAACAAACCGTGGTCATGCATTGCCTTATCAATATAAAGGTAAGTACACGGAGGTGCATCAAAGCCGGTAAGAAGCTTGTCCACAACAATCAAAAGCTTCATGTTATACGGCTCATTTACAAACTTACGTTTTGCTTCTTTTTCAAAATCTTCTACACTCTGACCGCCAAGCATCTTTTGATAAATTTCGTATTTTTCAAAAGTTTCGGTTTCTTCTTCATCGCTTACGGTATCTGTACGCAAATCGCCCGCCTGCGGCTCGTACGAAGTAATGATTGCACACTTTTTAAAGCCGATCTGCTGAAAAATCTCATAGTATTTGCACGCAGAATATACCGAACCCGCAACAAGCATTGCATTGCCGTTACCGTCCATAAGTCTTGCCTTGGTTTCAAAATCAAACTGAATGTCAAGTGCAATTTTTTCAAGTCTGGAGCGGGACGAAAATACCTTTTGCATAGTCGCCCACATGGATTTGAGTTTGGCTTTGGCGCGAGGGGAAAGACCCTTGGTCTTGATGTCAAACCAAGCATCGATTTTATCCTGCGACTTTATCTCTTGCGGTACATCACGGAATTCATAGCGCAAATCAAGCACTACCTTGTCACGCACTGCTTCGTCAAACTTGTAAGTATGAATGTATCCGCCAAAAGTTTCAAGACTTGTCTTTTTATCTTTTTTTAGTAAAGGCGTACCCGTAAAACCTACGAAAATACCGTCCGGTATAATCGTTTTCATCGCAACGTGAAGTTTTCCCGACTGCGTACGGTGACACTCATCAACAAAGATAACAAATTCACCTTTAGCCGAATAATCTTTCGGCAAGGACGCGAGCAATTCCTCAATGTATTTCTGATAATCCTCGCCTGTCGCTTCACCGCCGCGTTTGCCGAACTTGTGAATCAAGGAGCAAATCAAACGGTCGTCGTATGCATTGATTCGAGATACCAGGTCCTTTCCACTCTTAGTGCGGACAATATTCTCGTCAACACCCTTATATGCCTTTTCGATCTGATCGTCCAGCTCCTCACGGTCGGTTACGATAAGCACTCTGGCATTCGGATTGTTGGCAAGTATCCACTTTGAAAGCCAAATCATTGAAAGAGTTTTACCGCTTCCTTGCGTGTGCCAGATGATACCGCCACGCTTTTCTTCGGTCAAGCGATGCTGGGCACGCTTGAGAGCATAATACTGGTTATAACGGCAGACCTTTTTTATGCCTTTATCGAAAATAATAAAATTATGTATAAGGTCAAGGAACCGCTTTTTATAAAACATCGCAAAAATTTGCCTGTCTAACAAATTTTCAATTTCTTTACTCTTCTCCTCAATTAAAACGTCTGTTTCGCTTCTCTCATTAGAAAACTCGGCAAAACCGTCGTCCTTCCACTCGTAATAATGCTTTTCGGGAGTGAGAAGCGTTCCGTAGCGAAGTCCTTCGCTATCATTACCAGCCATACAGAACTGCATGGTGGTGAAGAACTTTTCTATAAAGTGAGCATCTTGGTTGGTGAGATTTTGACGGATACCTTCAGCAACCGATACACTACTGCGCTTGAGTTCAATAACTGCAAGTGCAATACCGTTTACATATATTACAAGGTCGGGGCGCTTTGTATTTTCGCCAACAACAGTAACCTCTTCGGCAATTGTAAAATCGTTCTTGCTAATGTCGTCAAAATCAATAAAGAAAACGTTTTTAGGAGATTCGCCCGCTTCTTCCACAACCTTGGCACCGTATTTAAGCAAGCGATAAACTTCTTTGTTTGCATCATACAAACCGTGCTGAAGATCACCCGCAGTACGCACAAGTTCATCAATCGCACGGCGAGCAAGCTTGTCCGAATAGCCGCCTTTACCCGTCAAATAAGCGTAAAGAGCCTCCTGCATAATGTTGCTGTTTTCTCTATCATGCAGGTCGCCGATATATGTATAATGGAGCTTGTCCACAAAGAAATTTATAACACGCTTTTGCGTTACTTTTTCTATTGCATTAATTTGTGGCATTTTGTTCCTCCTTTATGATTGATTAAACAATTGCGATACATCTGATTTTATTTTAGAACATATTCCAGTTAGAAGCGTAATCGCCTCCGCGGTAAAACATTCTTCAATACTCTTTCCAGCGCACATATTACTCAGCTCTTTCTTTATATCGTTGATTTGTTCTTCATTTAATATTTGTCCTGAAAGAGCGGCAAGTTCTTCTACTCTTTTTGACCATTTTTTTGACTTATTCTTGAAACTGCTATTTGATATGTCTACTTGCCAAGTTCCCATTAAATATTGTTTATAAAGCTCCGGATTGTATAACTCCTCGAGTTCGCATTCTCTGTAGTTAGGCAGGTTGAAATATCTAAATTTCTCATTTAGGACTTTTAAGTCTTGCTGTACTTCTCTTGCTTTGTTTTTCCCTGCATCATCAAAATCAAGAATCACCAGATAATTGCAGAGGAATTGTTCCAAATTGTATAGTTCATTTCTAAGATTACGGACACCACCAATTGACTTTACGACGATTGTGTTATCAATTAACATACCTCTCAATTGCTCATCCTCTTGCATAAAACGTTCAATAACTATTTTATCACTTGGTCCCTCAACAACAATCATGTAATCTGAGTATACCAAATTATCAGCAATTTTCACTCCCAAGGTTTTTCGTATAGTTTCTATTCTCTCGGCAGGTGTTGCTTTGTGATTTTCCACTATGATATTAGAAGATACAGAAGTGCGATTTACAAAGATAGGGTTATGTGTAGAAACAATTAACTGATTAGTGTTACCTAGCTCAAGCAAAACTTTTTTAAGATAATGAATCGCCTCCGGATGCAAATGTGCTTCTGGCTCATCAATAATTATAATACGATTTTTAGCATTAGTTTTGCTTAAGATAGCCATAGTAGTAAGACTTTTAACCCCATCACCTTTTTGGGATAAACTTGTTAAAACACCGTCATTTATATTTATCTCAAAACTTTTGTTTCTCAAAAAAGATCTTCTTGAAAAACGCTCCTCCAAACGTAACGACACCGCTTTTATACTTGGCATAAAAACAGCTAACGGTTCTTTTATACGAGCGGATAATTCTTCAAGCTTCTTTCTCTGATATTCTTCTATGTATTCTTGAGCTTTCTTGTATTCTTCATCATCAGTATGCCGAAATTCCGATTCAATAATATCGCTAATTACTTCATAAGCATCTGATTCAGAGCGAATAGCCGGAATATATTGTAAAGCTATATTATCACATATAAACCGTGCTATTTTAGCTATTTTAGAGGACAACGCAGTGGCATTCTTCCCGCGTTTTGGTACCGTAATAGAAAAAGATCCATCTTGTCTAATTTCTATATACACAGACAAATCTCCATTGATATTCGATCCTACACTTTCCCAAAATGCAGCTATTTCTTCTTCATCCAACTTGAAATCTAATCTGAATTTTACACTTTTATTCTTTATTTTAGTATTACTGCGAAGTCCTACTGGGAAGTCGTCGCTCCAGCAATATAACTGCCTCGGAATAAAACAGCGCGGAAAAGTTCTGGAAATTCTAACGACTTCCATTGCTAAATTTAGTGATTTAATTAGATTAGACTTTCCTTCGTTGTTTTTTCCGATCAGTACAGTAACGTTCTGAAGATCTAATTTGTAAGCATCTGTTATACTACGGTAATTCGAAACACTGAAATATGTAAGCTTCACATTTAACTCCTACTATGTATGTTTTATCAAAAACTTTGATTATAAATGGGTTTAAATTATAATAAATTATTTAATATACTCGCCAAACTTGCAAGCTCGCAAACTATCGATACAATTATCCATAACACCTTGCCGCCTTTAGCAGAAAACCATATTCCAAAAGCGGAAGCTATAGCCATAATCACACCGGTAATAAAATACGGTGATTTTATGTATTCTTCGACTGCCATTTTTCCGACTTCCGAAAAAATCGGGAAAAAGCCGACAAACAGTGTTTCAATTGCTTGAAAAAATGCCGTAAAATTACCGCTAAACAGTAAAAATAGCAGTATTACTACTATAACAATTAAAGATTCTTTCAATAATGTTTCCTTTCTTTACACAAGTCTGATTTTGCCGGTCAGCAGTTGTTGCATCATGCCTTGTTTTAGCTGACGGGTTTTAGCAAGTTTTTGCTCCAACGCTTCGATTTCGCTATCCATATCGGAGAGGATTGAAGCAATAGCGGTTTGTTCTTCAGTGGTAGGGGGAACAGATATCGTGATTTTTAGCAATTCCGCTTTATTTAGTTTTGATCTCGTTCCACTTGTAATAAAATCTCTAATATCCTTGTGAACTAGACTGTAGAACAAATAATCTTGATTTGTATTTGCTTTAGATTTCAAAACATGTGCATGATTATTAACCCAACATTTTCCTGACATTTTATAAGCAATGGGACGCGTAGCATATTCATCAAAATATCCACCGTCCTCTGCAATTAAAATAATTTCATCATCAATCGTGAAATTGTTAACATATCCCACAACTCCATTTGCACCGCAATATGGAATCGAACCTTCCATTTTCTCTCGGTCTGATTCCTTTACTGGTGTCCGATGATCATCTAAAACAGTAGCAATATCACATATGGCTCTTCTCTCCCACTCACCTGTAAATCCCGGCAAGCGCTTTTTGCCTGTGAGAAGTTCCTGCATTGCACCTTGCTTGATAGCTTTTTTCTTTGCAATCAATTTTTCAAGAGAGGAAATCATACCATCCACATCCGAAAGCGCCTCAGCAATGCGTTTTTGTTCGTCAAGCGGCGGAACAAGAATCAATGTACTCGATATAGATGTTTTGGAAATAGCCGAAACTTTCGTTCCTGTAACAAACGGCAAAAGTTGATCGTGATATATACTATGATTTATAAAATATCCTAACCAACCATTAACAAACATATCATCTTCAAACGCCCGGCAAGGAATCGTATGCAGTCCTGCCACGATTTTTTGTTCACCAATGTTTGATATTTCAACAGCTTTTCCTACAGTTTCGTCTTCTGCTGTATCAGCTATAATAAGATCTCCATTTTTCAAATATGTGAAAGGTATTTTTTTAGTTGAGTCTTGCACATAAGGAATAAACTCCGATGTACAATTTAAGACATTATTATATTTAACAAGAATATCTCCGTAATGGATATTTTTCACGGTGCCAACATTTTCACTTAGCTCAGCTCTTGGTAAAGTATTGTTAGAAATAATTTTAAAGCACTCATCGAAAGAAATTATATTCCAACTGTCTGGTACCGCACCAATTTCAGTTTGCTTATAGCCATTCGGGATCATCTTGTTTCACCTCACCTTCTGCGGTCATACGCCCAAGTTTTCCGATATAATTAACAATTTCATCGCTTATTTTTAGATCACTGATTTCATCGGAATTAAAATCATAGAAGCTAATACGCCACGATGCATCATCCTGATAAACTACTATGGCTATATCGTATTTATCAACATAGTTGTCTTGAGCCGCTGCGAGCCATTCTTGTCGATCACGCGGAGTACCAAACGTTATGGGGCTTTCGTAAAACATATACAGGCTCATCGACTTAAAGCCTTTATTTTTATATTGCGGCAATTTATCAAGTTTTCGCTGCATTGAATTTTGAAAAATGCTCTTCTCATCCGCATCAGATCGAACTGCCATCATTACCATACCACCGATAACCGTCCCGCCATCTCTCTCTATTTTTTGAGCATACTTTTGTTGTTCTAATTTGTTGTTTTCCTTTATTGCACGCAAATACCGTGCAGTCTCTCCTTCGAGTCTTCCGTCATTTTCGCTTACAACCTTTACAACTTCTATCCCCCATTCACCGTTTTCATCCTGGATATCAGGAGCATCGGCACGATAAAGTTTGCCGAATCTTTCGCTAAAAAAACAATTTATAAAAGCGATGGCTTCATACTCTATTTTCGCGGTGTAGAGTTTTACATCCATATACTCGGTAAACTTTTTGTTTTTTACACGATCTGTAATTACCATACAAATCCCATCCTTTCGAGATGAGCCTTGACCTTAGCTTCGTAGGATTCTGCATCATGCTCAAGACTTGGTAGAGTATCCTCGTAGCGCTCGGCAAGTTCTGCAACACGTCCAGCAATTTCATGAGATGTTGTGCCATACAGAGCTTTGATGCCCTCAAAAATAGTATAGTACCACTTGCGATTGACAAGAAGTTCCTTGATCTCTTCGATGGTCAACTCGGCATATTTCGCTCTGCACGCTTCGTCAAGCGCGATATTCAAATCCTTAACAAGCTTGGTGTATTCCTTCACCTTGCTGCACAGTTCGGCATATTCGAAAAGAATACGATATTCCTCGCTCTTTGGTGCAGTCTTTTTCAATTCTTTAATTTTTGCATTTACAGCTTTAGTATCTACGGCATCTTTGTCATTAAGGCAGTCGGAAAGAACACCGTCCTCTGCGGTGTGTTCTTCTATCATTTCGTCAAGGCGGCTCTGTGTTTCGTCAACAACAAACTGTGCCTTGTCAATCTCCGCACGCTCTTCTGCAAAGAATGCTGCTTCCACCAGCGCCTTGGGAATAAGTTTGCCTTCCCAGCCTTTATATTTCTTCTTTTCCTTTTTGGTCTTTTTATCCTCGGTTACCTCATAAATATCCTCTGTTTCACGACCTGCTTCATATCCGTCCTGCACAAGCACAAATACATCGTCAGCCATTACTTCCTGCCAATAAGAAAGCAGAACCTGATATACATCGTACTTATCAACAAGCTCAATATCGGCATATTTTGAAATAAGAATTTCTGAAAGATCAACAATGTATTTCTTGATTTTCACAAACTCGTCAATATTGCGAAGACCATTGTCAACCTCGTTCATCCACGCATCAAACGCCTTTTCAATACGCTCAGCGTATGCAGAGAATTCCTCATCGGCATATACAGTAGAACGAACATCATCCTTGTCAATGTTCAGCTTATAATAGCCTTCACGCAAATGAGAGAAAAGCTTTGCCTTCAGGTTCGGGAAAAGCACCCAATACTTTTCCATAGAATCAACGTCCACTGCGGGAATACCGCCGTGCAAATGTGCGTCAATGTCCTGCAAATCTTCGGGTTTAGAGCTATCAATGTAGCGAGGAATATTCAAATTATAATCGTTTTTAACCTTAATCTCATCGTTGGGCACAAATCGAGCATATTTAGGATCGGTAACAATCTGCTCGTTAAAGGTGGTAACGATTTTATAAATATCCTGCTCGCGGAGACGGTTTTTGTTGCCGTCCTTGATATAGTCGTGGCTTGCATCAATCATAAATATGCCTTCGCGCTCATCTGCATCCTCTTTGTCAATAACAATAATGCACGCAGGGATACCTGTGCCGTAAAAAAGGTTCGCAGGCAGACCGATTATGCCCTTGATGTATCCTTTATCAATAATGGTTTTTCTGATAGTAGCCTCTGCATTACCTCTGAAAAGTACGCCGTGCGGAAGAATAACCGCAGCTTTACCTGTGGTTTTAAGCGATTTAAGAATGTGCAAAAGCCATGCAAAGTCGCCATTCTTTTCGGGAGGGGTATCGCCATATCCGGAAAAGCGTCCAAAATCTCTAAGTCCGTCAGTCCAGTTTTTGAGGGAAAAAGGCGGATTTGCCACGGCAAAATCAAAGCGCTTCAACACAGAATTATCTTCGTCTTCTCTGTAATGCGGATCGGAGAAAGTGTTGCCTGCATAAATCTCTCCGGTCGCTTTATTGTGAAGAACAAGGTTCATTTTTGCAAGACCTGCGGTAGTGATTTCCTTTTCCTGACCGTAAATAGCAACCTCAAAGGGAGCTTCAGCCGCCGCACGAATAAGCAGCGAGCCCGAGCCACATGCAGGGTCATAAACCGAGGTGTTGGTATCAGTTACTTTATCAATGCCAATAACTTTTGCAAGAATGCGAGAAACTTCAGCAGGAGTATAGAACTGTCCCTTACTCTTTCCGCTTTCAGTCGCAAAATGGCGCATCAAATACTCATAAGCGTCGCCGAGTATATCGTCGCCGCCTGCCTTGTTATTCTTGAAATCAAACTCGGGACGCTGAAAAATAGCGATAAGACCGGAAAGCTTATCAACCATTTCCTGACCTTTGCCGAGTTTAGACTCATCGTTAAAATGTGCGTTTGTAATAACGCCCGTCAAATTATTATTGCCCTCGCTTGCAAGCTTGGCGATAATTTTATCCATCTTTTCGCCGATTTCTTTGTCGCCTTTAAGCGCAACAAGGTCGTCAAAGCTACCGCCTTCGGGAACGGTGATGTCGGCATATTTCTCACCCTTGAATTTGTCGGTAACGTATTTGACAAACAAAAGCGTTAAAATGTAATCCTTATACTGCGAGGCATCCATGCCGCCTCTGAGTTTATCACAACTTGCCCACAAAGAGCTATAGAGTTCATTCTTCTTAATTGCCATAATTATTCTGCCGCCTTTCCGCTCTTTATCCACTCATCAACCTCGCTGGGCTTATACTTCCAGCCACGTCCAACTTTATGAGCAGGCATATCCTTTTCATTTATCCATGTAAGCAACGTGTCTCGTGTTACACCGAGATATTCGCACATTTCTTTGGTGGAATACCAGCGTTCAGGCATTTGAATAGTGTCTTGCATTTTGACATTCTCCTGTGGGTATATTTATACAAAATATATTATACGCTGTTTTTTTGCAAAATTCAACGTTTTATTGCAGAATAGTGCGGAATTGGATAAAACCATACACTAAAAGAAGCAGCACATGTTACTGTGCTGCTTCTGAACTTTTAGTCGAAAAAACCACTGCATAATAAAGTATAAACCCTGTTGTTTATATCTTTGTTAATCTCACACATTGCCTTATCATCCAATACCACGTGGTTGTCACAATACTCTTTAAACACACCGTTCAACACAAATTCTGCAGGCTTTTTGAAGTTTTTCCACTCGATTTCTTTTGCATCATCCCATCCTGCATTTGTATTGTTTAGCATCAATATCCCCGCAGCAAAAAGCAAAAATTCCTTCGCTAATGAAGAAGAGAAAGTTTCTCTAGGCAATAAAACAACATCATCCGGCTCCTTGATTCTCTTAAATACAGGATAAAAGCGTTTTGCGCGACTAAGATTTTTTCTAACAACCTTATAAATAATTTCATATAACGCTCCATCCATAATGACACATTCGCTATGATAATCTTCAATAACGGTATCACGGTAAATATAGTGTACCAAAGCTACCGACATGTTTTGTGTAGTTATTTCATTTATAATCATTTTACATTCTTCCTTTATAAACAATGGTTTGTATCGAATTATAGCATACAAATGCAGCAAATGTAAAGAGCGGAATTTAGGACTGTATTTTTAGATCACCTGTATAACTGTCTTCCCTTTTCGTTCTGCCAACTTTTTCGCCTGTGCTGCACCGCCGGTGGAATACTTAACGTAAGTAACCACGATATTGGCTTTCTCGACCATCCATTGATTTCGCTTGCTGATTGCGAAGCGAGGCGGCACACTTTCGAGTCCTTCCGGATATATAGTTTCGGAATAATCGGTAATATCAAACTCGCTCTTCTCTGCCGGCATATATGCAAGAACAACGTAGTAACGAATGTGCGGATATTTTTCGCCGAGTTGCCTCAATTGCCGATGCACCATACTGTCAAAATTCCCGTTGTTCCCTACATAAAAACAAGTAACACCCTTCTCCATAATTAGCTGTTCGATTATCTCTCTGATCTTCGGCTCTACCGAACTCGGTGCATCACGATGCCCGAAAAAAGTACATATCATAAGCATACCTCTTCTGCGATATATCGCAATTATATCACAGAATCTTCAAATTTGCGATATATCGCACTCGATTTATCGCAAATAATAGTAGACTCAACTTAACGATATATCGCAGAGGTGATAATATGACTACAAAAGAAGCGGTTGCGCAACGAATCCTTGAATTGTGTTCCGAACACAATATGGCAATCAATGCGCTTGCGAATATTTCCGGTGTTGCTCCTTCAACACTTTATAGCATACTGAATGAGAAAAGTCAGAATCCCGGTGTTGTATCAATCAAAAAACTG
This sequence comes from Oscillospiraceae bacterium, assembly GCA_015064965.1. Taxonomy (GTDB): domain Bacteria; phylum Bacillota; class Clostridia; order Oscillospirales; family CAG-272; genus UMGS902. The sequence goes on along the minus strand of SVRG01000019.1, from coordinate 3,759 downwards.
TGCGACGGTCTTGAAATAACCATCCGCGAGTTCTTTGATTCTCCTTTGTTCGATAACCTTGAACAGGAAATTAAATAGCACAAGTACCGCTACGGCAACCCGTAGCGGTACTTTTTTTCTCGATATTTTATATCGTTGTATGGCACGCCTTCATAGCCGATGTACTTTAGTTTTAACCAATCAACAAATCTCTCGCGTCAGATGTTTTGAGCCGGCAGGCCTTACAAATAGCACGTTGCGGTAGGACCGATATTATGGCTCTAATCATTTTAAAAAGTGCACTGCCCAGTTAAAGTCAATGACGGTCTCTTCGTCTCCAGCTTTTTTCAAACGATCAGCAAAATCATTATTGACCTTTTCTCTTGGGACATCGGCACTCATTGCCTTCTCTCCGATGAAATCCAGAATGTATCTGTCATCTACCACCAAAAAGTATACGTCACTAATACCCGCATTTGGGAATTGCTCACGGGCATTGGCGTAGAAAATCACTTTGATGATCTCTATTACACGATCATCTAAACCGTGTTCAAAAATTATTGCTTTTTCTCGCAAAGAATTACGATCGGTGACAACACGTTTGCGGTATCCGGATATTTCAAATCCCATCTTCTTTTGTGCGTCCAGCATTGTTTCCTGCGTCTGCTCCACAGAATCCTCATCCACATAGTAGACCATCGCCTTATGTGTCATGTCATGGTAAAGCAGCCCATAATTCACATTGCTTTTATGTCCACAATTCTTGCATACAAAATTAAAAAGTGTACCATCCAAGAGCTGTTGCTTTGCTTCGGGATCTAAATCTCCGTTCAAAGTTAACCATATGGTAAAATCTTGCGTTTTACCGCATTCGGGACAAACAATTGCTTCGGTATGTTCCATCGACATAATAGATTTCTCCTTTATTTGAATACTGTTTTTATATTAAAATCCGATCTTAAACTTCTTTTTGCCTTGTGGTTTATCTTCGTCGCCATTAGGAGTTTGAAGGTCAAGCTGCTCGGTCTCCTTTTCCTCTACCGCTTCAGGAGGAAGCACCGCTGCTATTACACTCGAATGCGTGATGAACGCAACTTCGGCAAATGCTGCGTCTTCGATTTTGTCATAGATGCGTCCTGCCGAATACGTACCGCGATACACCGTGTTCGTGCTGTTCGCCACATATCCAACCGTTTCGATGAACGGCAGTTCCACGCGAATGGCATCGTCATCGTACTTGTTGTCTGGCTCCTTTACAAGTCGCACCACACGTCCGATTTCAAACGGCTTGTCTCCATAATAGTGATGAATTCCTGTGATAGTAACAAACATTGTGCTCATGATTTTTCTCCTTTTCTTTGTTTGAACTTACACGCTTGCTTGAACCGCAACCGGCTTGTCTTGTAGTTTATCAATTAAGTGAATCACATTGTTGATTGCGCTTCTGCGTGCATCCTTCTTTGCCCTCTTCTGCGCATTTCTATATCTTCGTGTGCCTTTTTTCGGCGGTGCTTTCTCTTTCTTTTTCGGAGACTTTGGATATATCGGATTCCATATTCGATAACTATCGTGTCCGACAATATATTCAAGATAGTCCATTATACTGCTTCTTTTTATATCATGTTGATGATGGTATCCGGCAATCTCTCCTGAGCAGTCATCCGGCGCAACAGTATTACGATGGTACAAATCGAGTCCTGATACATCATGATCTATAACAAGTTTCCACTTACTCCGAGGAGATGCTATTCCTATATAACTTTTTTGCAACCATGTCGACAAACCGTTTTTTAAACAAAAGTCGGCGATCATTTCTTCTTCCTTACGATAGTTGTTCACCATTATATTGCAGTGCTTACAAAATCGGTACCCACTACCATATGCTTCTGATAGCGTATCAAAACTATCAATTCTTTCGATATCAGTGGCAAAAACATGAAAGCAATTTTGCGTATGAATTACTTTTCCAACGCTTTTCTTGTTGTAATAGAACATTATAAATCCCCTTTCTTTTCTCTGGTATCTTAATTCTATCACAAGAGGTGTCCCATAAATAGGACAGAAAAAGCATCGCTATATTTCAAGCGATGCTCTTCTTTTTTTATATACTATTTTACCGAAGCAGTTACAATTCCAGATCTTCGAGGAAACGATGGATCGTTACGCGTCATTGATAATAAGCGACAGGCTGCCCCCTCTGGATGGTTTCGTCCAGATTCCCACGCTTCAACGGTCTTTACAGATACACCCATGTACTTTGCAAACAATACTTGTGTCAACCCTGTTTCTTTCCGAATCGATCGAATTTCCTCCGATTCAAAATGCTCGACAGGTTCAACGGTCAGAGTTGTCGTTCTTGCTTTCAAATTACCTTTTTCAAACTCAATTGCCTGACCAAGTCCAGTTTTAATATCATCAAAAAGGTTCATCCTATTCCCTCCTTTACTTCGTGTTTTCTCTCAACTGCTCCTCAAGCGTGTGAATCATCTGTTTAATCTCTTTTCTTTCCGCATCGGTTAGATTATCTTTCTCACTCTTAGGATATGCAGTTATTAAGAATATTTTCTCATAAACTTCAAAATCCACATAAATGACGCGAACGCTACCGCTTTTTCCTCTTTGCTCAAAAGCGAAACGCATTTTCCTGACACCGCCAGTTCCGCGCATGACAGCGCCAACTTTAGGATCTGCCAATAGCTCCTCTTGCAATTTTTTTAAATCGTTATCATCGAGCCCCATGTCTTTCCATCTCGAACGAAATATCGGAAGCTCTACAAAAGTTCGCGTCATATCTTTCTCCTGTTCTTATGTTTCACTTACATTATACCCTATTAAATAGGGGTTGTCAATGTTTTTTTCTATTCGTAACAACGACGCGAGAAAGATCCATGAAGAATTCTCACTTAACCCTTTCTATTCTTTTTTATCCATCACCGTCTCAAGCATAATTCTCCCACCAAGCCTGAAGCCGTATTTGAATACTTCCTGCTCAATGATGCCATACATCTCGTTGACGCAGTCGTCGTACTTCGCAAGGTCGGCTTTTTGCTGTTCGGTCATTCCTTCGCAGAGTTTATCGCGGTTGCGTCCGACGAGGTTTAGCAACCTTTTTACCTCTGCATTACCGTCTGTGCTATCCTCCAATGGATTTACGTTTCCATACCACAATTCTTCAAGTATCATTTTTCCGCCCTTCTCTTCCTTATTATATTGAAATGACCGCATCACCGAAATTTTTGCTTCGGTAATACGGTCGTCGCTTTATTTGTTGTTTTCTGTGCTTCATAGTGTCGCACCTCCTTGCAACGCAACACTATACCACAAGGTTTTGGAGAAGTCCAGAGGAATTTTGATTAAAAAATGATGTTTGTAGCGCCCAGAAAACAAGACACTCACTTATTCAACAGTCATGGTGTAAAAATAGAAAAAACCTTGTAAATACAAGGTTTTTCATGGCTCCCCGAACAGGGCTCGAACCTGTGACATCATGATTAACAGTCATGCGCTCTACCTGCTGAGCTATCGAGGATTATGGCGGCTGCGCGTTTTGCACGCTTCCGCGTTTTTACCTCTTGGCTTCGCTTTCGGGCAAGGAAATTTTTGTTGTGTTTTCCTTACATTCGCCCTACCGACTGAGCTAAGGAGGAATATGGCGGCTGTGGCTTTGTACCACTTCCGCACTTTTTACCTCTTGGCTTCGCTTTCAGGCAAGGAAATTTTTGTGTGTTTTCCTTACATTCGCCCTACCGACTGAGCTAAGGAGGAATATGGCGGCTGCGG
>SVRG01000127.1 GCA_015064965.1 Oscillospiraceae bacterium | reverse complement strand
TCATAATGCCGAACTGACTCGCCAGCTCCACCTCTTCATCCACGTTGATCTTTCCGACCTTGATGTCGGGGCGCTCATCAGCGATTTCCTCAACAATCGGTACTACCATTCGGCAGGGGCCGCACCATGGTGCCCAAAAGTCCAGAAGGACTTTCTTATCGGAATTTAATACTTCATTTTGAAAATTGTTTTTATTGATATTGATAGCAGACATATTTACGTCCTCCTTTTTTCTTTGTGGCTTCATTATATCACAGCTTTTGACATCGTTCTGTGATGATATCACATTTCTTACTTCTTGCACCCTGTCTTGTGTCTTAACAGTCATGCGCTCTACCGACTGAGCTAAGGAGGATTATGGCGGCTGCGGCTTTGTGCCACTTCCGCGTTTTTGCTTTCCAACCTGTCGCTCTGCTCGGTAAATCTTCGTGTTAATCTTGTAGCGCTAAGTGAAACCACCAACATCATGATTAACAGTCATGCGCTCTACCGAGTGTAAGGAAAACACACAATTTCACCATGACAAAAGCCTCTCTTACGAGAGGCTTTTGCTAATACAAATTATTTCGTCACTAGTTTCATAACACGGATTACATCAATAAGACTACACTTGCCGTCGCCGTTCAAATCTCCGTTTTCAACGTACCGATTGTTTACTACCGCTTTCAAAATTTTCAAAGCATCCTGAACAGTAACACTGCCGTCGCCGTCAATATCGCCTAATTTTTCGCTATGTCCGCAGACGGTGCAAACCCAAAGACCGTTTTCAGTGTCAGCTTCAAGTTTGTGTTTGCGGAGTGCGAGAATATCATTAACTGCATCCATTGCCGCTTTTACGGTCGCTTTGTCCGCAGTTTCTTCTACAATGATATCACCAAGTGCGGAGTGTGCCGCATTCAGCTCGCCTATTTTGTCATCGGGGAAACATAAAGGAAGATTGCCACCTATAACCGACTTGACTTCGGAATGATAATTAACAGCCTCATTATACCAAGCCTTTTGCACACAAACCGCATCTGCAATGCAATATTTTTCGTCGGTAGCACGCATCACGATATAGTTTTCTGCATCCGCATCAAGCTCAAATCTGCCAAGCTCGTACCAAACGCTACCGTTTGTTTTTTGGTTGATTTCAACCGTCCACACATTATCACCGCTATGAATTTCTACAGGGGTTGCATCAGCACGGTTACTACCTGCTTTGTAGAACATATAAACAACGTATTCGCCGCTTTCGTCTACTTCATACTCCCATTTTGCAGTAGCCGATGCGTCGATGCCAAGGAAGGTGTGATAATAAGTATTATAACCACCGCTTCCGCTTCCTACCGCCCACTCTTTGCCATCTTCACCTACAGTCACCGAAAATGCATCATCCATATCATCAACAACTACAGAGCCGGGGGCAAACGTTTCAAACGTTCTTGTGTCCTCGGATTCACTCGGGATTTCCACGATTTTAAGCGAGGAAATTGCAAACAAAGGCTTGCCGTCAAGTCCGCTGACATTCGGCATTATCATAAAGAAGGTGTTAAGACTGTCATAGCTATCACTTGCCGCAAGCGTATCAAAGCTTATTAGCCATGTGTTCCAGCCTTTTTTAACAGTGCCCCAAAGATTGTCATAAAGAGTCACCGCAGTGGTTGCCCTATAATCCACACGTTCATTTGTGGTATAATTGCTTGGGTTTTTATCATTTGTTGCGGTTGCTTTATATGTTGTATTGCCAAAGAAAAATCTTGCTTCTGCGGTAAGTCTATCCGCTGTCATGTCCTCGGCACTCCAGAAAGTAATTTCAAATGCAAGCTGATCAATCTTTTTAACCTTACTGTAATCTACTTCAAAATGACGGCGGAGAACCTGCAATTCTTTTTTCGTCTGTGTAAGTGCAGCCTCTACCTGCGTCTTGGCAACCGCTTTTACACCGTCTATTTCAATAACCTCGATATTCTCACTTGTTCCGCCGTTGCGAAGCCCGTCACCGCTCCACCAATTCTCGTCAATCGGTATCTCTGCTATCACAGTACGCTTTGGCAGTTGCTCACTGCTTGCGTATGCGTTATGATAACTTACACCGGGAGCTTCAATCTTCGTATTAAGCGACTCTATCGGAATAATTGCAAGTTCACAGTTTTCCTTATGCTCGGAATAGACAACGTATAGATACCCGTCTTCTTCAACGGCATACGGATATGCCCACTGCTTTGATGTAAAGAACTGCGGCTCGGTATCAAATCCGCTGCGAACGTAATAATGCTTTACAAATCCGTATGAGCCGTCCGTATCGCCAACGGCGATGATCTGATTCTTTCGGCTGTTTATAGCGTATATCAGATAACGGCTGCCGTTGGAAAGCGTTCCGCCGTACGGTTTAGAGTTGCTTGCGGCAAAATCGGTATACTCAAGGCTACTCCAATTCTCGCCGTTTGTGCTTTCGCTAACGGCAAATTTTCCTGAAGTAGTGCGACAGAAAAGAACGTATCTGTCGCCGTAATCAATAACAGTGCTCTCACCCCAAAGTCCCATGCCGGAATCGTTGGGAATCATAATCATTTTCCATGAAAGCGGATTGTCCTTTTCCGCAATAGCAACCGCAGCCTGTTCTGTACCTGTTTTACAGTCAAGACCTGCCATAAGAAGACGTTTTCCGCTTATCTCTATAGGCTCACAAAGTGGCCAAAAGCCATCGTCAAGCACAACGCCAAGATTTGTCCAGCTACGGTCACTTTCGTTAAAGCGATATGCCTCCATAACAAGTCCGGGATAATGTATATCTTCAGTCGGTCTGCCAAACGCCGCACGGGGCGCAAAGGCATAAAGCGTGTCACCTGCATTATAGAACACGCCGTGACTGCGGCAATATTCCTCCTCAATAGGACCGATTACATATTCCTCGCTCCATGTTTTACAGTTGTCATCGGAATATTTGCAAGCAAAGCGAGTGTTTGTATCGTTTTCTTTTACAAGGCTCTGTCCGTAACCGCAAACCCAAAGGTCGCCAAATTTTACAATAGAAGCGCCGAGCAAAAAGTGATATCCGTCTGTCTCGGCATTATGAACATCAATATGTTCTATGCCTTCCGGGAAGGTTATTTCCGCAGTCGCACGTATATCAACGTTTGTAAGACCGGTTGAAGCGGCATTCGTTCCCATGATAAATGTTCCTCCAAGTAAAGCTAAAGTAAGCATGGTGCAAAGCAAGCTTTTTAATAGTTTCATAGTTTTCCCCTTTTATATTATTATATATTTTTTGTACTTGATATGGAAGACAATAATATTCCGCCGGCTGAACATATGATAGCAAGAACTGTATAAACCGTAAACGCCGATGACTCGTTTAAAAGTCCGAGTTTACTTAAAATATATGAAAATACAGCACCGAAAACCGGCGTTAAAAAGTTAAACACCCCAACAAGCGATGCATGATAATCTCTGAGCAACAGTGTCCACAAAGAAAATGCCACCGCAGAAACAAGCATTAAATATACAAGCAAAATGATGCCGTTTGTGCTTGCCACAGACAGTTTTCCGCCCAAGATCAAGCCAACTGCAAGCAACACAATACCGCCAAGCCCCATCTGCACTCCAGTAAGTAAAAACGGATCTGCATTTTTAACGCAATGCTTGCTATATAAAAAGCCTATCGCAAAGCACACACTTGATATAATGATAAGCCCATCGCCCTTAAACGAAAAGATTCCCATTTTTTGCGTAGCCAAGCTGTTGAGCAAAATACCGGAAAAACCGATAATACAACCAAGAACCTTTATTTTGGAAACCTTTTCATCTTTGAATATGATCCATGCAAGAACAATGTAAAGCAGTGTTCCCACGGCGTTGAAAACAGAAGTATTCACACCCGTTGTATAGGCAAGTCCTATGTACATGAAAAAATACTGCCCTGCCGTTTGTATAAGACCAAGGATGAGCGAATGCCGAAATATTCCTTTTTCAATTACAATATTCTTTGAAAAAATGCTAAGCGGAATGAGTATCAAAATACCTGCTCCCAAAAACCGAACACCTGCAAAAACCAATTTGTCTGCAGTAGCCGCCGGCGCTATGCTAAAAACATCATAGCCAAGCTTTATTGTTGGGATCGCACTCCCCCAGAGCATAGTACAAATAACCGCCAGTATATATAATTTCCATAGATTTCTTTGCGGTTTTTTCACAGTTACAAAGCCTCTTGCGTATATTAACAAAACAGACACAACTAT
>SVRG01000126.1 GCA_015064965.1 Oscillospiraceae bacterium | reverse complement strand
GTAATCGTTTTTTTATGATATAAAACTCGCCGAGCAGAGCGACAGGTTGGAAGCAAAAAACGCGGAAGCGTGCAAAACGCGCAGCCGCCATAATCCTCCTTAGCTTACGTCGGTAGAGCGCATGACTGTTATTAATTATGATTTATATTTCTCAAAATACTGAGAAGCAAACTCAATAAACTTTTCGGCGGCGAAACTGGGGTTGGATGATTTAGGTATTGAAAGATAAATAATATTGTTCGCTTTTGTTCATTTGTGGTTCTGTGGGTTTAACAGCCTTATTTCCCTTTATTTGTTTTTGACGGGGGATAACCGAAGGCTTTCTTGTACATTTTGTAAAACCCCGAATAGTTTGCAAATCCGCATTGTTCGGCGGCGGTTACCGCACCAACGCCGCTGTCAATCATTCTGTTTGCCATAACGAGTTTCTTTTCAAGGAGATATTTGCTGGGCGAGATGTGAAGCTCTTTTATAAACAGATGGGAAAAGTATGATGGGGAAACGTTGACCGCCGCAGCGATTTCCTCCATGCGTGAAATTTTGCTTGTATTGCCGTTGATGTATTCAACGGCTTTTTTTATTATGGGATTTATTAAAAGCGTTGAACTGTCAAAAGCATCCTTTTCGGGCGGTTCAAATTCAAGCAGTATATCGGTCAGAGCCGCTTCGAGTACAAGTTCTTTTTTGTATTGATTGTTGCTCTGTGCATACTTGTCGAGCCTTTTGAAATGTGCAAGTAACTCATCGCTTATAGGAATAACATATATATCCTTCATTTTTTCTTCAATCAGGGACTGTAAATTGCCGAAAGGAGTAAAGTTCAAAACGTATCTGTGATACTCCTCCTCGGGTCCGTTTACAACAAAATGGTGAAAACTCTCTTTCGGTATTATTACAAGAGAGTTCCTTTTTAATTTTGTGCGAAAAGACCCCGAAATGAACTCGGCATCACCGTCAATAAAGAGAAAAATTTCATAAAAAGGATGAAATTCAAGACCGAAAATATCACGCATTCCCTTGGCGTGTTTGAACATTGCGGATTTTGTATGTATAAACTCCGCAAACACGTTTGAAGTTGTCATTTAATCACCTGCTTTACTTTAGGATAGCATAAAAAAGCGTAAAAATCAATATAGTCAGCGTAAATAGAAATGTACATTTACTTTTCTTGTGTGTATAATGATGTAAAAGAGGTGAAGACGTGAAAGTTCTATTAATGGATGTAGGCAGTACATTTGTAAAATATGCAGTCTGCGACGACATTAGCGGAGAATATGTTTTAAGTGATAAAATCCCGTTCCCAAAACCGCTTGATGAAGAAGCGTTTACCGTTGACAGAGCAGAAATTGAAACGGTAGTAAAGGCTGTTATGGCTGTGGCTTTAGAAAACAAATGTCAAAAGATATTTGCAAGTGTGCAAATGCATGGATTTTTGCTTCGCTACAAGAGCGGCGAAATCAGCGAATATTTTTCGTGGAGAAGCGGCGGCGGAGATTTGGAAAGCCGTGAACTCCTTGATATTGATTTTGCAAGTCGAGGCACGAAATTAAAACCGAATCTTCCTATTGCAAAGCTATATAAAAACAGGGAAGAGCTTGACGGAGTCGAGTTCTTTACACTCGGTTCGTATATTGCATATCTTCTTACGGGTAATAACGCAACGCATAAAACCGATGCGTGTGCGAGCGGCTTTTACACAGTTGACGGCAAAACGGACAGCAAGACAATTCCGGGCATTATTTTGCCAGAATTTATGGATGAGGTTGAGCCTTGCGGCAGATACTGCGGTATGCAGATATATGCACCCGTAGGCGACCACGCTTCAAGCGTGTACGGAAGCGATATCGGTGAAGACACCTATCTTTTTAATATCGGCACAACTTCGCAGATTGCCTTTGTCGGAGAAGGTAATCCTCCCTCTGATATGTGGGAATGCAGACCATATTTTGAAAGCGGAAAGACTTTGTTTACTCTCGGAAATCTTTTTTACGGCTTGTATAAAGACACGGATAAATACTGTGCAGAAGCGGCAAAGATTATAAATTCACTGCCCAAAAGAGCACGGATACTTGTCGGAGGCGGTGGAGCTTCGGACATAATGGAAAAGTTAGGTGCTTGCGTGGATATGCCTTGCACCTCGGTTGGTTGCTCAATAGGTCTTGAAGGTCTTGCAAAATTATCAAAACGAAAAAAGATATCGGTTGGCATTATGCTTTCTGAGGTGCCGTTTGCCAATATGCCGCTTATTATGAAAAACTCGGGACTTGACTTCATGATAGTAGATAATGAGCACGGTGCATTTGACTATACGTTTCTTTCAAAACTTTTCACTGTTTCACGGCTTGCGTATTTTAGAACTGTAGTTCGCATCCCCGACAACACAAGAGCATGGATAACAAAATGTGTTGACGCAGGTGCAGACGGATTTCTTTTGCCGATGACGAACAGGGCAGAGGATATAAAAAAGGTTGTGGAATACGCAAAGTATGCACCCGTAGGCAAGCGTGGAATTTCCACAATGAGAGCGCATACTCTCTACGCACCGCCTGCCTTGTGTGATTATATGCCGCTTGCAAATGAGCGTATAAAGGTTTATGCACAGATAGAAACGGTGAGCGGTGTAGAAAATATCGAAGAAATACTCGCCATAGACGGCGTTGACGGCGTATTTATCGGACCTAACGACCTTTCATGTGACATGGGATGTATCGGAGATAACGGACCTATACTTGCGGCTATAGATAAAGTTTCAAATGCCGCAAAAAAGGCAAACAAGCCTTTTGGAATTATCACAACAACCAAAGCACTTATAGATAAGGCTCTTGCGTGCGGCGCTTCTATGATAAGTTACGGCAGCGAACTCAATATGCTTAAAAATGAGTGTAATAAAATAAAAAGAACATTAAAGTGAGGAAGTTATGAGAAATTTTTTGGTACTGATAATATTTGCATTACTGTTTTGCATTTGTGCCTTTGCGGTTACACCTTCCGATGACGGATACGTATATTTTACATACGGCGATATGGACAGAAGCGGTGAATGCGATGTAAAAGATATGTTGATGATCATAAATGCAGTTTTGAATAACAAAAACAACTTGGTTGCAGATGCAAACAATGACGGTGTGATAAGTCTTTTGGATGCTATAAGAATGATGAGGATTGTGGCTGGAATGGAGGAACCTAACATAGCAATAGACACAAATTATTTGCCTAAGGCGCATTTGGAAAATTTCAGCGAAAGCAATATTTCTTTGAACGTCGGCGAAGCAAACGCAATATACAGCGCAGAATACGTTGATGGCGGTATTGCGGTTACGGCTAATATAGATGCAAAGTCTTTGTCAAAAGATGATTACGTGGGCATAAATTTGCAGAGTGTTAACAGTATTATGGAGGCGGACAGACGACTCGTTCGCTTTATCTGCTACGGGGACGGAAGTTATTCATTAAAGCGCCATCTTTACAGCGAGGGGGAACTTGTCGCTGAAGTCGTAGACAATGCAACAACGAAAAATGATGAATTTTATTATAGTTTTGCAAAGACCGACGGCGGTTATACTTTAACTGTTTTTGCAAGCTATGAGTTCCTTCATTCAACCGAAGAACGCTCATACGGTGAAATCAGACTTTTGCCGATGATGAAGTGCGGTGAAACCAAAGTAACCTATAGCGAACTTGGTGCATATTATTCAAATCCTGAAACATGGCTTGTGTTAAATAGAGAAAACAAGCTTGTTCGTGATGATTTCAGTGTGACAAGCTTTGCCGACGGAATTGCGGCAGACAGTAAATATAAGAATCTTGATTTTCTTGACAGTCTTGCAACAATAGTTGCTACTAAATGCACTTTGAAGACCGCCGCGGTCGGCGCACCGCTCTTTACCGACAGAGCATACTCCTTGGAGGAACATTTCTTCCCGACAGAACTTATCGGCAAAGCGTATTTGTATGCTCCGATAAGCGGTAGTATAGTTGAAATTACAGAGCCCGGTTACGTTGTACTTGCAGTGGCGGAAAACTCTACCTACGATGCGCGCAATCAAAAGGTAGTAGCCGCAGGCTTTGAACCGCTTATGTTGGCGGCAGGCTCGTCGATGAATAATGCTTCATACAGAAACAATGCAGACCTTGTTAACTGGTATATCAAGTATTGCGAGCTTGGTGAGAGCATTAACCTTGGTAAGTGGACTATTCCTTTTGCCAACGGTGAAACCGGCACTTTCCCGTGGGAAACGACTTCGGCATCGCTGATTATGTCGCCTGGCGATAGTTACTATGCGGCAGAGGAGCGCAGTTGGAACGGTTGCCCCACTGTCGCAG
>SVRG01000018.1 GCA_015064965.1 Oscillospiraceae bacterium | reverse complement strand
TTATATACGCTTCCCTCTCGGCAAAACATATTAAGTACAAAAACACGCACAAAACAGTCAACAATGAAAAAATCTTAAAAAAACGCAAAGAATATGACCTCCGTAAAATGTAATGTCATAGTCTTTGCGTTTTATTTAAAAATTATTCAGTTATTTAACGAAATCAAACTCAAATCCGTAAATATTTACGGTGTGACCGTCTGTACATCCGTGTTCCTCAAGCAGTTCGATAACGCCTGCCTTTTGAAGCACACGGGAGAAGAACGAAAGCGACTCATAATCATCTGTATTAACCTGTCCCATAAGGTTATAAAGCCACTCGCCCTCAACAAAGAAGGTATCGTTTTCTCGTCTGACTTCGGTTTTACGCTCACCGGTGGGAATCACAGCATCTTCCTCGGTATATTCACTCTCGTAAATCGTAAGAGGAGGAAGATCCTTGAGCGCTTCTGCAGTCATCTGCACGAGTTTGTCAAGATTTTCGCCATTCAGTGCGCTGATATAAACCAGTTCTCTGCCGCTCTCCTTTACAAACTTTTCAAAAGCCTCAACATCAGTTGCACCTGCATCAATCATATCGTGCTTGTTGGCAACAATTATCTGCGGACGGCTGCCGAGATTGTCGCTATACTTTGCAAGTTCGGCGTCAATAGCTTTGATATCCTCTATCGGGTCGCGCCCCTCAATGCCGCTGACGTCAACCACATGCAAAAGCAATCTGCAACGGTCAACATGTCGCAAAAACTCATGACCAAGACCAAGCCCATCGCTTGCGCCCTCAATAAGACCGGGAATATCTGCGCACACAAATCCCTGGCCCTCGCCGGTAGAAACAACACCAAGGCTTGGCGAAAGAGTTGTAAAGTGATAATTTGCAATCTTGGGTTTTGCTGCGCTGATGCGTGAAATCAACGAAGATTTGCCAACATTGGGAAATCCGACAAGTCCAACATCTGCAAGCATTTTAAGTTCGAGAATTACTTCTTTTTCCTCGCCCTTGGTACCGCCCTTGGCAAATTTCGGAATCTGACGGGTGGGGGTTGCAAAATGTCTGTTGCCCCAACCGCCTCTGCCGCCTTTACAAAGAATATATGGCTCGCAGTTTGACATATCTTTGATAATTTTGCCGCTTGCGGCATCCCGTACAATCGTTCCGGCAGGGACATTGATAATAACATCGGTGCCATTTGCGCCGTGACGCTTGGCAGCTTCACCGCCGCCGCCGTTTTCAGCTACAAACTTGCGCTTGTAGCGGAATGAAAGCAATGTGTTTGTGCCCTCATGAATTTTAAGCACAATATTGCCGCCACGGCCGCCGTCGCCGCCGTCGGGACCGCCTGCCGCAACATATTTTTCACGGCGGAAAGACACCTTTCCGTCGCCGCCGTCTCCGGCTCTTACATAAATCTTAACGTGATCGACAAACATAGTCTGTCCTTTCTTACTTATCGCCTCGTTCGCGAATGATTATCTTTATAGGTGTACCGCGGAAGCCAAAAGTTTCGCGGATGCAGTTTTCAATATATCTCTGATATGAGAAGTGGAAAAGCTCGATACTGTTTGCAAAAATTACAAAAGTTGGAGGCGCAACGCTCGCCTGCGTCATATAGTAAATCTTTAAGTGCTTACCCTTGTCGCTTGGCGGCTGAACACGTGCAGTTGCATCATTGAGCATATCGTTGAGCATACCGGTTGAAATACGGAGTTTTGACTGCTCGTTGACATAGTTTATCATCTCAAAAAGTTTTTGAATACGCTGACCGGTAAGCGCGCTTACAAAAAGTATCGGCGCATAAGTCATATACGACAACGCATTATATATCTTCTTGGTGAAGTCATTGAAAGTGTCATTATCCTTTTCAATAAGATCCCACTTGTTTACTACCACAATACAGGCCTTGCCTGCCTCATGTGCAATTCCTGCAATATGCTCGTCCTGCTCGGTGATGCCCTCTTTTGCATCGATCATGATAAGGCATACATCTGCACGCTCAACGGCAGTGTGTGCACGGAGCACACTGTATTTTTCAATTACTTCTTCAACCTTTGATTTGCGGCGGATGCCGGCTGTATCAATAAAAGTATAGTTGCCGTATTCACACTCAACTTTAGTATCAATCGCATCGCGCGTAGTACCTGCAATATTTGAAACAATAAGGCGTTCTTCACCGAGAATTTTATTGATAATAGATGACTTACCTGCGTTAGGCTTTCCTATTACGGCAACCTTAATGCTGTCATCTTCTTCATCCTCGCCCTCCTGCTTTGGAAGTTCTTCAAAAATGGCATCAAGCAAGTCTCCGGAGCCTGATCCGTGTATTGACGAAAGCGCGATTGGGTCTTTATCAAATCCAAGTTCATAGAATTCATAAAACTCAAACGGAACCTGGCCAACTTTATCCACCTTATTTACCGCAAGTACAACAGGTTTGCCGCTCTTTTTCAGCATAACCGCAATATCACGGTCATCGGCAACAAGCCCTGCATGAATATCACACATAAATATGATAGCATCTGCGGTGTCAATGGCGATCTGTGCCTGCGTGCGCATCTGTTTTAAAATAATATCATCTGTCTTTGGCTCAATACCGCCGGTGTCGATGACAACAAATTCTCTGCCGCACCACTCTCCCTCACCGTAAATGCGGTCACGGGTAACACCGGGAGTGTCCTCTACAATCGCACGACGCTCGCCTATAAGTTTATTAAAAAGTGTGCTTTTTCCAACATTGGGCCTGCCCACTATCGCAATAATCGGTTTTGCCATTTCTTAGTCCTCTACTGTAATGTATTTTGCATTAATAAAGTCTATAGCATCTGCTTTTGGTATTGAATACGCGGTATAAGTACCGCTTTCTTCAATATAAATATTGACGTTTTCTGCGTCAAAAGAAACATACGGATAAATCTTATAAGCGCTCAAATCTTTAAGCTCTCCTCCATTCGGAGAAAACTTTCCGCTATCAAATGCGGCTTTAAGTTTGCCAAAATCGCTGATAATGTCCTCACTTGAAACAAGTTTTCCGCTAACGGGATCAATGTTTATAGTGTAAAAGACCTCGCCGCTCTCCTCGGAACGCTCATAATAAACTGCATAATCGCCGGTGAATACTGCAGAAATAATCTTTTCATCGCCGAAAACACTTGCCATTTCAGCAGAATACTCGGCAGTACCGCCGTTTTCCGATACCATTGATATATCGGGAATGTGTCGGGCAAGTTCTGCCTTGGAAGCTGCCTCAATAAATAAATTTGTTTCCTCATCGTCGAGTGTGAGGATATCATACTCAACAGTGATGTTGTCGCCAATTGGCGGAGTTACCTTGTCAACCGTTACAGGAAGAGTTTCGGCAGTAGTTGCCTCGGTAATTTGAACGGTAGTTTCATAAACTGTAGTTTCGCTTGCGGAGGTTTCTGTTGTTTCAACCACATTTTTTCTGCAAGCGGAAAGAGTAACACACAGTATCAAAAACAAAACTAAAAGTTTTTTCATAGTTACCTCCTTTAAAAAGGCTCAACTCCAAAAATCTTGGATACAAAATCGCAGCCTTCATCAGATGAAAAAGCAACCTCCACCGAAAGTTTTTCGGCAAGTTCTTCTTTCGACATTCCGCAAAGGAAAAGGTCGCCCTCACTGCGAAGTGTGTTTGCCGGGAGCACAAGTGTTTCACCAAGTTCCTTATTTTCAAGCTGCTCAAAAATATCCTTACCCGTAAGAAGCCCGGATACGGTTATCTGCTGACCGAAAAAGTTATTTGTAATTTTGTATACGTTAACCGTAAGGTTGTCGCAAAGAGACATAAGCCTGTCGCAAAGAGATTTAATAAAATCGTACGCTGCAGCGCCGGTTGCCACAGACACGGTGCGGTGCTTTTCACCGAGCTGCTCAATATAGTCAGGTAAAAACGGAAGTTCGGCTCCAAATTCATCCGCTAAAGACGCAATCATGCCAACACCGTTTTCAATCTGTGTAAAATCCTCATAAAAATCTGCGCAAGGCAACGGCAATCCGCATTTGATATAAAGTTCATCAGCCGGATAAAACAAGCGCGTACCGTGCTTTTCTTTGCATTTATCGCCAAATTCGGTAACAGTTTTTATAACTTCTCTACATTCGTCTTTGGTGAATGCTTCAAGCGGATAGAGTCCATCGCGGAATTTAGTAAGCCCTGCGGGGACAATGGAAACAGAGTCCATCGCGGGATAAAGTTTTTCAAGGTCGTGCATGGTACGAAGCAGTTCTTCGCCATCGTTTACACCTTTACAAAGCACAATCTGGCCTCGCATATGGGTGCCGCCGCTCTTGAATTTTTCAAGATACGAAAGCACTTCGCCTGCATGCTTATTCTTCATCATTTTAACACGCAGCTTGGGATTTGTAGTATGCACGGATACGTTTATCGGCGTAATATGCATATTAATTATGCGATCAACGTCCTGCTCACTTAAATTTGTGAGCGTAATGTAATTGCCATGCAAAAAAGAAAGTCTGGAGTCATCATCTTTAAAATAAAGCGACTCGCGCAGTCCCGAAGGAAGCTGATCAATAAAGCAGAAAATACATTTGTTTTCGCAACGCTGCTTTTTGTCCATAAGAGGGGTGGCAAAATCAAGCCCGATATCGTCATACTCTCCTTTGTCGATATGAACAGTAAAAACACTTTCGCCGCGGCGAAGTTCTATATCTATACTTGTATCGGCAAGATAAAAACGGTAGTCAAGCACGTCGGAAATAGCATTTCCGTTAATGGACAGGAGTATGTCATTTTTTTCAATACCGGCACGCTCAGCGCGGCTATGCACGAGCACTTCTGTAATCTCTACCATTTTCATCACCCCTTTTTGCACATAATTCGCCAATATACTTTAGCATTTAATTATAACATAGAAATTATAATTAGTCAAGCACAGGAAAAGTCGGCTTGAAACCGAGCCGACTTTCATATTGATATCATATCTTCAATTATATCCTTGATGTGCGATGCATCTATCCCGCTTTCATTGACAAGTATTTTAAACCCTTCTGCCTTATCGGCATCGGTGAAAACATCACTCACCGAACATACTTCGTCACCGCTATCTTTTTCATAAAACTTAAAGCCGTAGCTTGTTACTATTTCGCATACTACCATTGCTCTCTCCTCTTGTTTACATTTTTTACCATTAGTTGGTATAATTATACTACTGCAAAAGAAGAATGTCAAGCAAATTTCCAAAAAATAGCAAAACTCCGTTTGGAATTTCAAACGGAGTTTATGTTATTAATTATACTGTGCGGACACCTGCATCAAATGTCTTGGAAATTCTCTTTACAACGCTGTTTGCTACAGCTTCAATTTCAGCACTTGTGAGTGTCTTTTCGGCAGAACCGATTACAAGACGAACTGTTACAGACTTCTTTCCATCGGGAATCTGCTTGCCCTTGTACTCATCAACAAAGCAAGCGTCATGGAGGAGCTCGTTCTTCTTGCTCATGATGCAATCGCGGATCTCGTCCCACTTAACCATGGAATCAACAAGGAACGAAATATCGTAGTCATTCATCGGGAACTCTGCGAGATGTGTATAGCGGTTTGTTCTGGACTTGAACGGTACAAATGCATCCATGTCAAGTTCTACAAGCACCGCAGAAAGCACCTTGATTCCGCAAGCGAGCGCCGCCTTTTTGGAAAGAAGTGCCATGTCACCGATTCTCTGTCCGTTGAGGCATATATTGAGCCATACAACATTATCAGCCCAATAAGGCTTTTCAATTCTCTCAAAAGTAAAGCCTTCCATATGAGTATAACGCGGCATCATGCCGATCACGCCCTTTGCACGGCGGAAAAGTCCTCCGATATCGTCGGATTTGCCGACAAAAGCACATCCAAGATGTCTCTTCTGACAAGGGAGCTTTTCGTTTTTATAATTCTCTGTATAATCCTTATCAAGGAAAATCTGTGCTTCCTCAAAGATATCGAATTCAGTGAAATTACGCTCATTCTTTACAATAGCTTTACAGATATTGGGAAGGAGAGAGGACTTGATATACTTTTCTGTGGGCGACGGAGGAGTTGCAAGTGCCAAAATGCCGTCTGTATCCGGCATAAGCGCGGTTACAAACTCATCGCTCATCCAAGGATAAGTAAAGATTTCCTGCATGTTGCAACGGAATGCAAGATACTCTTTAACCTTACGTACAAGGTCGGTTTCAAGCTGATTGATAGCACCGTCAAACGATGTTGTAATCTGGGTTGCCTCAAAGTTTTCGTAACCGTACATGCGGGCAACTTCTTCCATGATATCCGCCTTTATAGAAACATCACCGGTAGAACGCCATGTGGGGACCACAACATGCATGTTGGTATCTGTGAAGGTAACTTCAAAGCCCATGGTGCCGAGTTTCTTTTCAACAACTTCCTTGGGTATGCGCTTACCAAGACGTCTGTCAAGCCATTCAAGCTCAACATCAATTTCATTTTTTACAAGCTTATTCGGATAGAGATCATTGAACGCGGTAACCTTCATTTCGGGATAAAGCTTTG
The DNA here is from genome assembly GCA_015064965.1 of Oscillospiraceae bacterium. Taxonomy (GTDB): domain Bacteria; phylum Bacillota; class Clostridia; order Oscillospirales; family CAG-272; genus UMGS902. The sequence goes on along the minus strand of SVRG01000018.1, from coordinate 19,381 downwards.
CAAAAAGCTCAACGGCAAGTGCAAGGGCAATGTCGCAGCGTTCAGGGTCAATAGCTTTTTCGTAACGCGAAGAAGCCTCGGTACGGTTGTCATAGCGAAGTGCTGTTCTGCGAACACCTTTTGACTCAAAGTTTGCAACCTCAAGGATTACGCTTTCAGTTTCGGGAAGAACGGAGTCTTTTGCTCCGCCCATTACGCCCGCAAGTGCTACTGCACCTTCAGCATCGGCAATAACAAGATCATCGGTAGAAAGTGTCAGATCCTTGTCATTAAGAAGCTGAAGTTTTTCGCCGTCTTTGGCACGTCTTACTTCGATGTGATCAATAATATGGTTGGAATCAAACACGTGAGTGGGCTGACCGGTCGCAAGCATTACGTAGTTTGTAACGTCAACAAGTGCGTTGATAGGACGCATGCCAACTCTCCAAATACGGCTCTGCATCTCAAAAGGAGAAGGCTTAACCGAAAGTCCCTCAACACGAGCGCCGATGTAACGCGGACATCTTTCGGTGTCCTCAATTCTTACATCGTAAACCTCAGAGGTTGTGGGAACATATTTATCAAATTCAACAAGAGGAAGATCATAAAGCGCTGCGATCTCACGAGCAATACCATAGTGTCCCCAAAGGTCGGGACGGTTTGTCATGGACTTATTATCAATTTCAAGAATGATATCGTCGAGGTCGAGCGCCACTGCAAGAGGGGTACCTGCCTTGGCACCGAACGATGTCACATCCATTATCTCATGTTCCTCGGCTGCGGGGAAAAGGTCGGCAAGACCTACCTCGACAGACGCGCAAATCATACCAAAGCTCTGCACACCGCGAAGCTTGGCGTTTTTGATTTCAACAGGCTCACCCTCTCCATGCCAGCGCACCATTGCGCCAGGACAAGCAACAACTACTTTCATTCCTGCTTCAAGGTTGCTGCCGCCACAAACGATATCTTTGATTTCGCTATCGCCGATGTCAACCTTGCAAACACGAAGTTTGTCCGCATTGGGATGAGGAAGAACTTCTTTAATCTCGCCGACAACAATCTTGTCAAAACTTTCAGCAAGACTTTCAACGCCCTCAACTTCTACAGTGGACATAGTGAGGTCATACGCAAGTTTTGTAAGATCCATATCATCGGGAATCTTTACATAATCTTTAATCCAATTGAGTGATAATTTCATTTTTGCTTCCTCCTTAATTGAACTGCTTTAAGAAACGGAGGTCGGTGCTATGGAACAGACGTACGTCGTCCACTCCGTAACGCATCATTACAAGGCGGTCAAGACCGATATTTACATAGAAACCGGTGTACTCATCGGGGTCAAGACCTGCTGCCCTGAGCACATTGGGGTGAGGAGTGCCGCCGGGCATGATTTCAATCCAGCCAACATGCTTGCACACGCTGCAACCCTTGCCGCCGCACACAAGGCATCCCATGTCAATTTCAAAACCGGGCTCAACAAACGGGAAGAATCCGGCACGCATTCTAACAGGAACATCCTGACCGAAAACCTTGGAGAGGATGCTCTTGATCATAACCTTACCTGCAGTATATGTGAAGTCCTTGTCAACGATAAGTGCTTCATACTGGAAGAACGCTCTTTCATGGCGAGCGTCAGTGGTTTCGTTTCTGTACACTCTGCCCGGATATACAAAGCGATAGGGGGGCTTGTGTGTCATCATATAACGAACACTGTCGCCGGTAAGGTGGGGACGAAGACAAAGTTTTTCGTTTGCTTCTCCCTTATCTGCGCCTTCAAGCCAATATGTGTCCATGCTTTCACGTGCAGGGTGGTTTGGCGGGAAATTGAGGTTGTCAAACGCATAGTATTCGCTTGTAATCTCGGGACCGCCGAAAATTTCAAAGCCCATGGAGCGGAAAGCATCGTTAAGGTCATAGCACATCTGTGTAATCGGATGAAGTCCACCGATTTTAGGCATTGTGCCGGGAATAGTATAATCAAAATCCTGAGAAATCTCAGAAGCCTTAAGTTTAAGTTCTTCTCTGCGACCTTCTATTTCTTCGGTAAGCAAATTTTTAACATTGTTTACCGCCTTACCCATTTCGGGACGGAGAGAAACATCAAGCTTGGGAAGTTCTTTTAAAAGCTCGGTAATGCTACCCTGCTTACCGAGGAGCGCGCCCTTTACTTCCTGCAATTCATTCTCGGTCTGTGCAGCCTGAATTTTTGCAGAGCCCTCTTTGAGCAACGCCTCCAACTTTTCTTTCATATCATAACCCTCATTTCGTTGAAGTAAATTATAACAATTTATTATAACATAACAGTTTTGTAAATGCAATAATATTAATGTAAATAAATTGATGCAATAATTCATAAAAAGCATAGTCAAAACGCTTATTATATGGTAAAATATAAATACAAGCAGGAAAGGAGTTATCATAATGAAAAAACTGTTTATACTACTACTTACTCTTTCACTTTTGCTTTGCAGTTGTGACGGCAATCCCGTAGCTACAACCGAAGTAACTACCACAGCAGAAAATCCGACTCCCATAGAAACCGCCACCTCGGCAGGAACGCAGCCAACAGTACCAACACTTGAAATCCCGGCGGTTATCAGTGCTGCAAAATACGAAAAGCCCATTGTTGACATGCTCGGCTATAGCTCATGGGACTATCCTCATTCAGTGGAATATCCCAAAATCGACTCCGACAAACCCGGCGCTGTTGCACTCAACGAAAAAATCGCAGCCATTTACGAAAAGACGATAAACGAGCTTAAAAATGGTTCCGAGGGCAACAACATATACAACTTCCGCTATGCTTCCTCGGTTTGTGACGGTGTTGTTTTCATACGCATTATCGAAAATACCGGATGGCAGTATTCCGAGGGAATGACAGAGCAAAAAATCTTTTACTATGATGCTGCAAATGACAAAGAACTTACCGCCAAGGAATATGCTGCACATTTTGGCATTGACCTTGAAAAAGCTAAGGAAAACGTTGTTTATACATACGAGCTTGCGTGCTCATACATGGACGACACAAGCGTGATGATAAGCGGCGAAGATGAAAACGCAATCTATGAGCCTGCACCGGGTAAACTCTTTCCCGCAAAACAATCCGCATTCTGCTATGATTTTGACGGTATTGAAGTTACCAACAGCGAAGTTTTTCTTTACTACCACGGTCAGCAGTACGTTTTAAGTACATACCGTTTTGCACTTGACCGCGAAACGCTTGCTCCGAAGTATCCTCACTACATGGGATATGTGGCGGTTATCTTCCCGACCGACTTCCCTGCAAACGAAGTTAAAATCACGCTTGATAAAGGAAGCATTACTGAATATTCCATTCCCGAAGATAGCGGAATCTACAATATAAAGATTTCCTCAACCGCGATTACAGTTTATTCAAACGTGCGCCTTGACGACTGGGAAATTTCTGTAAACGGCGGTGAACGCTACACTGCAGGCGGTCAAATGTACGACGATGAGAACCTGTATCAATACAACTTCTACGCGAGAGAATATATCCCTGCAGACACGCTCAAAACCATTGAGTTTTTCGGATATTCAGCACCCAAAGTCCCCGAAGTAGTTTTAGCCGACTCCGTTACAAAAACCGCGATAGATACACTTGAGGGCGGCGATTTCGGATTCACACACAAGATTGAATACCCGAGAATTGATTCAAACAAACCCGGAGCCGAAGCACTGAACAAAAAACTCGGTGAAAAGTATCAAAAAATAATCGTTGAGCTTATGAACAATAAAGAGGCTCAGTATCTCTACGATATTTCTTATGAAACTTCAACATACGGTGACCTGATTTTTATTCGTATGAAACAGTACACCGGTTGGCAATACTCCGAGGGTGCATTCGGTCAGGAAATCTACTACTACGATGCCGCAAATGACCGTGAAATTACCGCCGAGGAGTACTGTGAACGTCTTGGTATAGACCTTGAAAAAGCCACTCGCGGCGTGCTTGCATCTTATGATTTAATCAGTGCGGGCTACGGCGGAGACTCGTATCACACTGCCAACATCGCCGGAGAATACATGGCTCCCGCACCGAATGAAATCAACTACCTCACGTACAAGGATTTTAACGATACTGTTAAATTTTGCGGTATAGAACTCAAAAGCGGACAGTTAAACCTCTACTACTCGGGTCACGCATACATTTCAAACACATTTGTATGCGCGGTTAACGCAAGTAACTATCAACCAATTCGCCCGAACTATGCTGGTTACGTAATGCCGTCTACGGATACCCCGTACGCTACCGACATTATTCTAACCATGAAGCACGGAAACGTTACGGAAGTTCAACTGCCGAGCGAATACGGAATATATGCAGTAAACTTTACTTCAAGCGGCATTAACGTTCTTTCAAATGAACGCATACCGCTTGACAGCTTTTACGTAAACGGCGTAAAGCAGGAGGGCGGTTACAGTCAAGGCAGCGCCGATAGCGGTGACGGCTATTCATACTACGCACAGATTACCGACTACGTTCCGCTTGCGGAACTCGAATCTATCGTAATCAAACTGACAAAATAAAAAAAGAGCCTTTAATGCAGGCTCATTAGTGTTTTTTTAGGAAACGGCATAGTCGCAAATGCGACTATGCCGTTTCTTTTTGCAGTTCATCGGGGATATTAGAGGGCACATATGAAGTTGTATTCAATTTTAATGTGCTGCATACGTTTACATCAATGAAACAACCGCTCTTTTGCACCTTCAAATTCTTCAATAACAGCAAGAAGGTTTTCTTTGCTGATATACTTGCCAAGAATCGAGGAAACTTCTACTTTGCGCTTACCGCCAAGTGCCTTACAGATCTTGCGAGTTCGGTATTTTACAGCCTCTGTAGACAAAAAGCAGTATTCACCGGTTTTTTCTGCGCTATATCCTGCAAGCAGACAATACAGCAGTTTCAATTCGGCAAGGTCGCTGTTTGTGAGCAAGCGTTCTATTGTGCCAAGAGTACCTGTAGGTATACGGTATAATGTCTGTTCGCTACACGGCAGCGTTCCGCTTGCAACCGGCGGTGTAGTTGATTGGCGGTATGGTATATTACCGGTAGAGCCACGAATCTTCAGTTCATTATCCAAAAGGACAGTAGCTGAAGTCCAACCGTATTTTAGCCTGTTATAGTGCATTTCAGCCGCCGATTTTCCAACCATATAATGATCCACGGTGATCGATGTTATTCCCTTATCATACAACCGTGCCATGGCAGTATCTCCGTGACTGATCACGAATAGCGAAGGCACATACGCATCATGTTTTTTCAAAAATTCAATCAGAGAAATAGCAAGATGATCATTCGGACACAAAACCGCATCAAATTCATCCCGCACAGCCAGAAAATCTAAAAAACAATCCTGCATATCTCCCATAGCATAAAAAACCCGCCGTTTTGAATCGGTAACATAGCGGGAAAATATCTCGGCACGCGTCACATCACTCCATGAATTAACATTGATCCCAACATTGGCAATGCGCGTTTTTCCGCAGGTTTTCAAATAGTCTACTATGCATCGTATGGATGACTCGATATCTGTTGAAACTGTGCTGTGATAAAAAGGAGCATGCACTTCAGTTGCGGTATAGGTGATTATTGGATGAATAGCGAGGCGCGCCATCATCGGTGCTATTCCTTGGGCATAACTGATATTATCATATAAAATGATAACTGTTGAATTATGATCCAATTTTGCGGCGGCTGACTCAAACGCCTGCAGATCAGTATATACCTTTGCCTTCTTGTCACGGCGACGCGCAATTTCATCCTGTATTCCGCGAATTTTATTATCGCACCAAGGTGAATTAAAATAATGCGGGTCACAAAGAATCAAAATTGCCATACATACCCTCCGTTTTTATTTTTCAACACTATATTATCATTGTATCACATATTACACAAGTGTGTGGGTGAAAATTCCTCTCTTTTTTGTGCTGTTTTTCACCTTGTTGCTTTTTTGCATGCCGTATATAATTTAAGTGTAAAAATAGTTTTGGAGGTACGTTTATGAAAAAACTGCTTTTCTCATTCGTTATAACGCTGACACTGTGCTTGCTATGCCTGTTTTCAGTATCGGCGGCAGACAATATTGTCTACCTTGCCGATGGCGGAACAGGTGACGGTTCAAGTGCCACTTCTCCCGTAGCAACCGCCGCTGCCGCATATGCGGCACTCGGCGACAACAGCGGTGTTATTGTTATCGTGGATAAATACACTGTCGGCAACACCTCTGTAGTCACTCTGCCCACGCATACAGGTGAGGTGAAAATCACCTCGGTTTACGGAGATGCCGACTACCGCGATAGCGGCGCTGCGCTCCATTTTAACGGCACATCGTTTGCCGCATTCAACGGTCCTACTGTGTTTGATGACCTCAACATGACCGTTGCCGGAAGTGCGGCGGGCATTTACATGAACTTCAACGATCTCTATATCGGTCACGGTGTTGAAATTCTCAAAAACGGTGTAGCTGGATACTATATGTATCTTATCGGCGGCGCCAATAACAAGACCGGCGCTCCCACGCTTGCTGCAGGCGAAACCTTTAATATGGAGATTTACAGCGGTAAATACCACACAATGTCTCCGTTCAGCCGTTCAATTTCCAATGCATCTCACTTCGGTACTGCAACCGTTACCCTCGGCGGTGATGCGGATGTCAGCGCCTTCTGCGGTGGACCTCTTTCCACGGGTGCAAAAGGCGGTACTGCTATAATAAACATCAAGGATGATGCGTCTGTCACCACTTTCTACCTCGGCGGTTATGGATGCGGTTCTATGAACGGTAATATCACCGTTAACATGAGCGATAGCGCAAATGTAACAAAAATCTCAAACTATAATGAAACCTACTTTGCAACCACCACACGCACGCTGAACTATACCTCGACGGTTTCTCTACCGAGCGATTTTTCGGACTGCTTTGACACTGTTACACAGACAGATCTTGTCACGGGCGACTTGAACACTGTCTATGTAGCCGATGGCGGAAGCGGTGACGGCACAAGCAAAACTTCGCCTATCAACTCACTTGCCAATGCATTTGCTCTGCTTTCTGAAAACGGTGGCACGATAGTTCTTGTCGGAGATACTACTGTTGCAAATGCAATTACCCTTACAGAATGTGCAGACGATGTAACCTTCTGTGCTGAAAACGGTGCAAAACTCATTCTTTCGGGTAGCATTGCACTTGCAAAGAATACAAACGGCAAGGCTGTTGTTTTTGACTTGCCTATAGAAGCTGACGGCGGTGTCATTTACGGCGGATTCCGCAATGTTACATTTGAAACAAACTGCACAGTAACAGGTGCACTTGATTTCTTTGGCGGTCCACTCTCCTCCTCCGAGGACGATGCTGACAACAATGCGGTTATCACAACGCTTCCGTACACCATTACTGTGAAAAGCGGCACATTCCGCAACTTTGAAGGCGGCATCTGCCGTGCAGTTTACACCGACATGGTCGGTTCAATTACAGCACCACTCACCGTCAACATTTCCGGTGGCAGCTTTACCGATAGTTTTAATCTTTCGGGTGGCTCAATTCTTGCGGACGATGTAACACTCACGGTAAGCGGCGGTGCCTTTGCATGCCCCATCTATGTCCGCAGCGTAACCCTTTCAACACAGTCCAAAGCTGCCAGACTTTCACCCATAGTTGCATCCAATCGAACTTATTATGCAATGGACGGCGATGTTGCAATCAACATTTCCGGTGGTAGCTTTATGGGCGGCATTATAAGCGCATATGATGCAAGCGTTGCATATACTCAGCTCCTCCGCGGTAACTTCACCGTTTCGGTAACTGGAGGAACCTTTGCAGGCGGTACAGTACTTGACGCAACGCAGGTTAAAGCATACGACGGCGTCGAAGATAAGCTTGCTACCGTTACATATTCTGACGGTTATGACTTTATATGCACACGTTTTGACAAAGTAAATGAAGAGGTTATAACCTATGATGAGCCGCTTCGCATTGCATTTGTTGGCGACTCAATCACCGAGGGTGCTGTTGCAAGCGCTCCGCTTACAACAAGCTATCCTGCAGTTTTCGCATCGCTTGCTAAAGCTGCAGGAAAGGATGTAATTGTAGCAAACTACGGTGTCAGCGCATCGGGTATTCTCCCTGTCACATATGTATACTATCTTGAACGACTTGCGTATCCGCTCCTTCTGGAGGAAACCGAAGCCGATTACATAATACTGACCGGCTTTGGTACAAATGACCATCTTGCGGCAACCCGTAACGGTCTGCGTAAAGAATATATCACAAGATATACCGATTTCATCGAAACGCTCAGCGAACTCCCCGCCACAGACAAGGTATTCATGACCAATTCTATTGTTGGCGGTACAAAAGTGCTTCCCGGAACTGCACATTTCCGCATACGTTCAGTTATTGCACCTCTGCAGGAACGCATCGCCCGTGAACTGATTTCAAAGGATTCCGATAAATATATCTTTATCGACATGTACGGTTTGGTGCTCCCCGTTGCCAAAGCCGGCAATCTACTCAGCGGAGACAGAACACACCCTAAGGACAGTGGCTATGCCGCAATGGGCGAAAAAATTTACGATGCAATCTTTAACGGCGTTCTCGCGCCCGAAACAGACTATCACCGTACCGAGATCTACCTTTCTGAAAACGGTACCGAGTTTGGTAGTGGCACAAAAGAGGATCCCATTTCTCGCTTGGACATCGCACTATCCATGATTCCGGAAGGAGAGGAGGCAACCGTATACATCAGCGGTAAAATCTCCCATCCTACCCCTATTGTAACTCCGTTACAGGCTAAAAAGCTTACCCTTGTCGGCGATGGCAATGGTGCAACGCTGGAAATGCTCGACGAAGGCAATACAATATGGATAAACAGTGATATCAAAATTGACAATCTTACTCTCAAGTGTGCATCTTCCCCCGTTATCATCGGAAATTACCATAATATAGAATTTACAGACACCACCGCTCTTGATGGAACATGGTCTTTCTTTGCAGGTAAATGCTCATACAATGCGGCAAGTGCCATTATCCCTTATGATACAGAAGAAACCGCTTCATCTGCAAATGATTGTACCGTAGTGCTTAACGGCACAGGCTCACTTAACAACTTTGCACTTGGCAATTACCGCGTTGCAAATGTTGCTCCTATCGGTACATACAGCGGCAGTCTTAATGCAACCGTAGGCGACGGCTATACCGTAAGCGGAACAATAGTAGGTGCTGTGGGACAGAACTATCTCACGGGTGCAATTACCGCTTCGTTGCCATATGGCTTTACATGTTCAGAATGTGCCACTATCGGCAACATTGCATCTCCCATTGTATATGACAAAACTAAGAACACCGGCAAAATTACTATTACAAACCGCGAAGTTGTTACATGCTCTGACGTAGTATATGTAGCAGACGGCGGAAGCGGTGACGGTAAAACACCGTCTTCGCCGCTTGGTTCTCTTGCAGATGCCTACGGTAAACTTGAAAACGGCGGTACAATTGTCATCTGCGGTAAATACACTGTCGGTAATACAGAAAATGTTACGCTCCCTGCCAATACGAGCAAAATCACTATCACTTCTGTCTTCGGTGGGGTGGATTATCGCACAACTGCTTCAGCAACCCTTACATTTAACGGAACCGCCTTCTTGAAGCTCAGTGGTTCTACTGTGTTTGATGCAATTACCATGTCGCTTGATAAAACTGCGGCAGGTATCTGCGCAAACTTCAATCCCGTTACCGTTACGGAAAGTGTAAGCATCGTACAGGCATCGGGCGGCACCGGCTACTATATGTACTTTATCACCGGTCCTAACGGCGACACCGCGGGAACGCTTGCAAAAGGCGAAGTTCTCGAAATGAACATAAACGGCGGTAAATTTATCAATCTTTCTGCGTTCAGCCGTTCTGTCAAAGCCACCAATGAGGGAACTGTTATCCTGAACATCGGCGGCAATGCCGACGTGCGTGACCTCAGCGCAGGTTCGCTCTCGCAGGGCTCATACGCAGGCAACTCCATCGTAAACCTCAGCAAAGATGCAAAAGTAACAACGCTTTACCTCGGCGGATACAACTCCGGCGGCATGAAGGGTGATGCCGTTGTAAATATTACCGACAACGCATCTGTTGAAGCAATCAAGAATTACAGTGCTTCCTTCTTCCCCTCGGGTGAAAAGCATCTTAACATTTTCAGCACAGGTGCATCACTTCCCAGCGGTTATGCGAGCTGCTTTGACCATGTAACCACCGCAAGTGATAACGCAAATATGAAATTTGTGAAGAGTGGTGCGACAGGCAATGGTGCAAGTCCTTTTGTACCCATGGGTACAATCGAAGGCGCATACACTGCTCTTACAAACGGAGGAACGGTTGTTGTAATGGATAGTGTAAACTTTGCAAACGCATCTACGCTCCAACTTGCAAGCCATGAAGGTACCATAAAGCTTACCTCTCTCTACGGCGGTATGGATTTCCGCACACTTAAAGGTGCAAAAGTAGGATTTGACGGTACATCATTTGTTTGCTTCAACGGCGATAGCATCATTGATGATATCACTTTGAATATAGATAAAGCATCCGAAGGCTTCTGCTTCAATTTCAATAATACTACAGTAGGCAAGGGCTTTACCATTGAAGAAGACATGTCTGCATATCATATGCTTGTCGTTGGCGGCTTCAATAACATGGATCTTCCCGCACTCGCGACAGATAAAGAAGTTACAATCACGATCGAGGGCGGCAGATACCATACAGTTACAGGCTTTACACGAAACAATACAAACATGTCACACGCGGGTACTGTTACGCTCAACATCGGTGGTGATGCACTTATCAATGCGTACTGTGTTGGTCCCATCGGCACAGGTGCAAAGGGCGGCAATGCAAAAGTTAATATGTATGATTCTTCAGTTGTAAACAATATGTACCTCGGCGGTTACAACTGCGGTGCAATGAACGGCGATGTCACAGTAAGCATTGACGGTGCCGCAAAGATTGGTAAGTTCATCAATTATGATGAAACTTTCTTCCCAAGCACCCAAAAGAACCTCAACATTTTAAGCATCGACAGCTCTCTCCCCGCAAACTATAAGGAAGTATTTGACGACATCACCACTATACAGTCAAATCCCACAGCAGTGCTTACACTTCCCGAAGATGCACCTTCAAGTGACAAGCGCACACACGTGCTTATCGACGGCAAGAGAGGAAACTATACTGTAAGTGATAACGACGGCACAGTTACAGTTGAGTTTGAAAGCATACAAAATGAAGTGAACATTTCGCTCACCTACAAAGACACATATTACAGACGGCTTGATTACAAAGTAACCATTGCAGACGGCGTTGCTACAGCTACACTCACGGGCGATAAGGTTTATGACGGCTCTGTAATCTTCATTGCAGATGCGGGAAATGGCGACGGTCTTACCTCAGCGTCACCTCTTGCAACTCTTGAAGAAGCATATACATATATGCTTACAGACGGAGGAACAATCGTTGTCTGCGGAAATCTTACAATGGTGAAGTATTCGGCCGTTGCACATACAAATGCAATAACTATCACCTCTGTTTACAGCGGCGTTGACTACCGCGAAGTTGGTGCAAGACTCTATTATCCTAAATCCTCCGTGCTTACTCTCGGCGGCGAAACAATCTTCAAAGACATCACGCTTGATTTTGACATCAACGGTCTTATCAGTGCGGCGTACAATCCCGTTACATTTGACACCGGTGTTACAATCAACTACGACTCAAGCGAAAACGATGAAGCAGGTCTTTATCTCGTAGGTGGCTATAATACAGGCGCGATTCCTGCAAATCCTGATTACTCCAAGAGTTCAAGCATTACCCTCCGTAGCGGAAACTTTAGCCGCGTGTTCGGTTTCTCACGCTATGTAGGTACTCAGAATCAGAGCGGTACTGCAAACATCACGCTTGAAGGCGATGCGCATGTGCGTTATCTTATCGCAGGCGCTACAGGTAACAGCGCAACATCAAACAGTGCAAACATTAATATTTCCGATAATGTAATTGTAGAAACTCTCTACCTCGGCGGTCTCCAGAAAGACAATTATATGTACGGTGAAACTCTGGTTGATATCACCGATATTACCGGTGGTACAATCTATGAGTTTGACGGCATTAGCCTTTACGCAATGGTAAACGGCACTGACACGATTCACTATAATCCGCGCACAGTTCCTGACGGCGTTCTGCACCTCGCCAAACTCGCTTGGGTTGATAACATTCTCACGCTATGCGATGTTGCAGGTTATCACACCTTTGGCATACCTTATGCAAGCCCGTTTGATGCAAACATGCAGATACATACCTGCGAAAAGTGCGGATTTACCACTTCGCTTGAAGAAATCGAAGGAAGCGTAAACGGTGTTGTTTATGTTGCAGACGGCGGATTTGGTGACGGTTCTTCCCCGGCTACTCCTCTCGGCAGCTATGCCGATGCATTTGACGCGCTTGGTGACAAAGGTGGTACTATCGTAGTTATCAGAGAATGTACTATACCCAAAACCGTTAAGTACAAGCATGGCTCTGACCCCGAATTTTACCAGGAACCAATGCACGAAGGAAGAGTGCTTGTAACCTCTCTTCACGGCGGTGTTGACTACCGTGAAATGGGTGCCAAACTCATCTTTGACGGAACGATGGACTATAGACTCTCAGGTCCTGTTACATTTGATGACATAAACTTTGATGCCACCACAGCAAGTGCAGTTAATACCATTGCAGCGAGATATTATCCGCTCACATTCGGGGACGGTGTTAAGATGCTTAAGACGTATAAAGCGGACGGCTACACCCTGAATGTTGTCGGCGGCTACAAATACTTCCGCTACACTGATTTTGCTGGTATTGAAATCGAAGATGAGTTTCTGAGATTCCTCAACCACTCCGTAAGCACGGACAATGTTGAAATCCCCGATGCTACTGAACTTAACATCGGCAACACTGTCGCACGCAAGGATGCGGCAAATGCATTCAATGCAATGTGGGCTGAGATGGAAGAAAAAGGAATGCAGCTTCCTATAGTTTCCTCTGCGTATCAGACCTATGAATGGAAACATGACTTCTTTGCAAACTTCCTTGGCAACACAAGAGCAAATCACCCTGATTGGGACTATGAGCGTGCATACACATATGTCACTAAATCCTGCGGCGAGCCCGGTGCGTCCGAGCACCACCTCGGCGTTGCGGTCGATATGTATGACAACACCATAAACAGCGACTCCCCAAACCACGACTATGATACAACTGCTGAATGGGATTGGCTTGTAAATCAAGGTGGCGCAGAAAAGTACGGAATCATTCTCCGTTACCCTGAAAATACATACTGCACAGCTGTTACCGGATTTATAAACGAAGCATGGCACTTCCGCTATATCGGTGTCGAACACGCCAAGGCTTATGCAGACAGCGGATATCCTATTTTCGAGTTCTATGTGGGTGACAAAATCGGACTGTTTGCAAAAGACTCAAGTGTTGATGTGCAAAGCGGTTCATTCTACTCTATCAGCGGTGGGTCTGCAGAGTGCGCAGACATCACATTTACAGGTACAAACAAAGTTGTCCTCGGCAGCGACGTTACCGTTGAAAACGTTACCGATATTACCGTAACATACGGCGACGCTACCGGCGATGGCGAAGTAACAATACTTGACGTTGTTCGCTTGCTCAGATACTGCACTGACAATACAGTTGAAATAAACAAAACCAATGCAGACACAAATAATGACGGCGTTGTCAACATCAAAGATATCTTGCTCGTAATAAAAGCAGTAGTTAATTAAGGCAAAACATGAAAAAACAATACAAATTACTTTTTGATGCAGTTGAAAGCTGCAAGGATACAATTTTAGAAGCGGAGCGATATATCTGGGAGCATCCCGAGGTCGGCTACCGCGAATGGAACACGCATGCCTTCATGAAAAAGCACTTCGTAGCCCTCGGCTACGAAGTGCATGAAGCGGGAGATATCCCCGGATTTTATGCAGACATCGACACAGGACGTGAAGGTCCTATGCTTGGCATTTTTGCCGAAATGGATGCGTTGCTCATCCCCGACCACCCCGAGTGCAACAAAGAAACAAGCGCGGTGCATGCATGTGCACACCATTGCCAATGTGCCGCAATGATAGGACTTGCAACCGCACTTAAAACAGACGGAGCGCTGGACGGGCTTTCCGGCAGTATCAGACTTTTTGTAGTTCCTGCCGAAGAAGGCATAGAACTCAGTTACAGACTTGATCTGATAAAACAAGGAGTGCTCCATTTTATCGGAGGTAAGCAGGAATTCATGTGGCGCGGATTCCTTGACGGCGTTGATATCGGTATGATGGTGCATACCGGTTCAAAAGGACTTTTCTGCGAGGTTGGCGGCAACGGCTTTGTATGCAAAAAACATACATTTGTCGGTAAGGCAAGCCACGGAGCGGCACCTTCGGGCGGTATCAATGCGCTTTATGCGGCAACAAATGCACTGAGTGCGGCAAACGCCGTGCGTGAGCAGTTCAGCGGTGACAACCGGTTCCGCTTTCATCCGATAATTACCAAGGGGGGCGAGGCTGTAAACGTTATCCCTGCAGAAGTGGTGGTAGAAAGCTTTGTCCGTGGCGGAAACATGAACCAGATTCTAAAAGCCAATGAAAGAATTAACCGTGCTTTTGCCGGCAGTGCCGTAGCATTAGGATGCAGGCTTATCACCGAGGACCAGATAGGCGCAGCTCCAAGAATTGAAGATAAAAACCTCCGTATTGCATTTTGGGAGGTCGGAAAGATGCTCTTTGACGAAAGCGAAATCAACATCGAGCGTCCCTGGACACCCGGCTGTACCGATATGGGCGACATTTCAGCAGTAATGCCCTCGGTCATTGCATATGTGGGATGCAGTTCTATACCAGGTCACACAAACCGCTTTGTAGTTGAAGATGCCTACACTGCTTGCGTTAAAAATGCAAAACTGCAAGCCGGATGGGTACACTATTTGCTCACAGACGACGCAGCGTATGCAAAAAAGGTAATCAGTGAAGCGAATGTGCCGTATGCTTCCATTGAAAGCTACTTAAAGGAAGCAGAGGCAATTTCGTTTAAAGGCGATTCGGTCATCTATAACGAAGACGGTAGCATAACAATTAAAGTATAAAATGCTTTCTCACATTTTATAATAGAAAAATCCCCTGACAAGAATCTCTTGTCAGGGGATTGCTTTTGCCGTTCTAAACAGTCGCTATAGTATCATTTCTAATTCAACACTACGGGGCTGAGCCTTTCGGCTCTTTTTTATCCAACTCTGAATGTGAGTGTACGTGTCCATGTGCCGCCAACCTCTGCTTTTTCAATACCGAGTTTGGTTTCCCAAACGTGGTCGGTATCGGTAAGGTCGCTTGTGCCGCACCATGGCTCGATGCTGAGTATCTGCATCTTATCCGGAACACCCCAAAGGCACATAAAGGGGAAATCCTTGATTCCCATTTCAACAAATCTACCAGACTTTTTTGAAAGAAGAGTGATTGTATCAGCCTTAATATCGCTGAAGAGTTTTGGATCGTCATTGAAGAACTTTTCACCAACAAACATATCAGTACCGTTTTCAAGCTCCACGGGAGTTTTTTTGCCGGTTAGCAAGCGGGTGCCTGCCTCGGTCTCGGTGCGATTGAAGTTCTGCGGAGGGTCAAAGCGAAGCACATAATCATCACCGCTTTCGCCAAGTTCAATAGGACAGTAGAATCCGGGATGAGCGCCAAGGCAGAAATAAACGTCCTTATTATCCTTGTTGACAACCTCAAAGCGTTGCTCAAGAACATCACCGCAAAGTTCAAAAATAACGCGGAAGATAAATTCATAAGGCAAGAAGAACTTTGTATCATCATTTGATGCAAGTTCAAGCACTACCTTTTCAGTGGTTGCTTGGGTGCACATAAATTCCATATCCTTTGCGAAACCGTGCATGGTCGCAGGATATACCTTGCCGCCGATAATTGTGCGGTCATGCGCAATTCTGCCGGGATTTGGAAAAAGCAGAATTGAATGTGTATTCCAGATTTCAGCACCGGGCTGCCACATATATTCCTTTTCGGTCGATTTTGAATAAATACTTACAAGTTCAGCACCGCGAGTTATCACGCCAACTTTAAGCTTATCATTTTCAAGTATGTATTTCATTTTACTACCCTCTTTTGTTATTCCGGAATTTCGATCCAATCTTCAAGTCCTGCCGCTTTACCGAATACGGGCATATCACCGTCCCAGGTAAAGGTCTGCGCACGCACGCCTCTTGCGCCCCAACCGCCGTTGGGTGTACGCATCGCGTGGTAAACGATAACATCGGTCTTTCCGTCCTTGGTTGTAGTGAACGAACAGTGACCGGTGCCGTGTGTACCCTCGCTCTGCTCAAAAACGAGATCGGGGTTTTTCACCCAATTCTTGGGATCAAGAATATCTCCGCCGCGGAATGTGAGCAAGCCAAGGCAGTAATACTGGCTCCAGCTTCCGGATGCAGAATATACGATATGGATTGTTTTATCCTTATAAAGAATCTGCGGTCCTTCGTTAATATCGGGACGGAACTTGCCATCGCCGAGAGAATAGCCGCATGCACGCTTTTCCCACTCATACTCCGGCTTTGAGATAAGCACACGCTCACCGTCAATCTCGGTAGGTGACTTCATTTTTGCGATGTAGATGTTCTGAGCAACATTTTCGTCGCCTTCCCAACCCGACCAGGAGAAGTAAAGCTCGCCGTTGTACTGGATAACAGTACCGTCAATCGCCCAATGGTCATCAGGAGAGGTGATTTTGCCAATCATCTCATATTCGCCGTCGGGACGACCGTTTTTAGATTTAAGAACATACATGCGGTGATTTATGTTTTTGCCGTTGTCTGCTGCAACATAGAGATACCAATCACCATTTATATAATGAATCTCAGGTGCCCAAAGTTCTCTTGAATACTCAAGACCGTCCTCCGGCGCGAATGCAACATTACCGTCACGGTTTAAAAGATGAATATTATCCGCAGAACTTACCTGAATTGAGCGATCACCGCAAGAATAAACATAGTAATACTTTCCCTCAAAAAGAGTTACAAAAGGATCTGCTCCCTTTTCAAGAATAGGATTTTGGAAACGAACTGCCATGCTTTGCCTCCTATATATAAAATATTGATATATATAGTCTAACATAAACTATTATCCAAAACAAGGCAAAAAAACATATCTTTTGTGTAATATTTTCGCAAATTCCCAAAAATTAATTTATTTTTGAAAATTGTATTGATTTTTTTGTTTTATTATGATACAATGAAATCCGCATTGCAAAAACATAAATAAATTTAGTATAAAATTATCGGAGGATAGATTACTTATGCATGCTATTGAATGGATTCTCGGTATTATAATTTTGGTTTGCTCCCTTTTCCTCGTTGTTGCTGTTCTTTTTCAGCAGGGTAAAGAAAAGGGTCTCGGCGGAAGCATCTCCGGCGGTTCTGATACCTTCTTTGGCAAGAACAAGGGCAAAAGCAGCGACAAGATGCTTTCCAAGGCAACAACCGTCATCTCGATCGTTTTTGTTGTTTTAGTTGTTGTAGCTTTCATCATTGACGGCAGCTTCAGCCAGAGCAATATCAACATTGTTAACGGTGATACCACCACAACAACAGCAGCAGTTACCACTACTGCTCCTGAAGAAACCGACGAAGCAGTTGCTACTACCGAAGCAGTTGCTACTACCGAAGCAGTTGCCGCTACTGAAGAAGTTGCTAATACTGAAGAAGTTGCCGCTACTGAAGAAGTTGCCGCTACTGAAGAAGTTGCTAACACTGAGGCAGTTGTTACTACTGAAGAAGTTGCTAATACTGAGGCAAACTAATTTTGTTTAGGTTTTATTATCCGCTTTTGGTTTATACTAAAAGCGGATATTTTTTAATTTATTGAATCAAGGAATTTATGAGAAAAAACAAAAAAACACCATTTTCAAAAAGCAAAGCGGCAAAAAGATTTGCAAAGAACTCAAAAAGAAGGCACTCTTCCCCTCCAAGATATGAAAGTTTGAAAGAATCATTTAACGATACAGTACGTATTGAAGGAACTTTCAGTGCAACGGAGCGCGGTTTTGGATTTGTCACAGCTGATGAAAGTTACAAGCTTTCTGCCGATATTTTCATTCCTGCACGTTACACAAAGAACGCTTTTGACGGTGACAGAGTCGCCATTACCGTAAAGAAACACGACCTGAAAAAGCAAAACGGCGACTTTCATGCAGAGGGCGAAGTTACCGAAATCATTGAGCACACCGTAAAAAGTTTTTGCGGTACTCTTATACTTGACGGAAGACTGCTCGGCAGAAGTTTTTCGCCGTATAGGGTAATTCCGGACAATTCGCGTCTTGGATTTGAAGTGGAAATCGACGATATCAAAGATATCGCTATAGGCAACAAAGTAGAGGTAAAACTACTTGACTATGGGCGCGGTCCGCGACCGCCAAAGGGTGAGATCATGCGAGATCTCGGAAAAACATTTTCGCTCGATGCAAACTATGAATCCGTGCTGTTTGAGCACGGTATCAGAACCGAGTTTCCATACGAAGCTGTGCGCTGCGCAGAAGAGGCAGCAAAAGAACCCATTTGCGCCGAACACAGGCTTGACCTGCGCGACAGAATTATTTTTACAATTGACGGCGCAGATGCAAAAGACCTTGACGATGCAATTTCGCTTGATATAACCAAAAACGGATACACTCTCGGCGTTCACATTGCCGACGTTTCGCACTATGTGCGCTACGGAACACCTACGGACAAAGAAGCATTTGCAAGAGGTACAAGCGTTTATTTTATTGACAAGGTTGTGCCAATGCTCCCCGTTTGTCTTTCAAACGGTGTCTGCTCACTTAACGCTGATACTGACAAATACACGCTTTCTGCAATTATAGAACTTGACAAAGACGGAGAAATAGTTTCCTGCAAAATAGAAAACGCTATCATACGCTCCAAAGTACGCGGTGTTTACAGCGAAGTAAACGACTTGTTTATAAACAAGTCAAAATCCAAGTTCTACCGAAAGTACAAGGAAGTATACAAAACCCTTACCGCTATGTACCCCCTTTACTCCTTGCTTGCAGAGCGCGCTAAAAAGCGCGGTGTGCTTGAACTCGAGAGCGCAGAAGCAAGATTTGTAATTGACGAAAACGGTACTCCGATTGATATTGTAAAGCGCGAGCGCGGAGATGCTGAAAAAATGATTGAGCAATTTATGCTGACCGCTAACGAAGCGGTTGCACGCTATATGTGCGCACGTCAACTCCCGTCTGTTTTCAGAGTGCACGAAGCTCCAAGTGAAGAAAAGCTCACTGCATACAAAAATTTTGTGCAAAATGCAGGTCTC
>SVRG01000125.1 GCA_015064965.1 Oscillospiraceae bacterium | reverse complement strand
GATTATGGCTCTGCAATAATCCTTCTCGTCGGAAATATCGTAAACCGGCTCGTTCTTATGACGGAGAGTACCCATTCTTTTTCCGTAGGGCACTATCCAGGAAAGGAAATTGCCGATCATTTCGGGGCGCGCTTTGACATCCTCGGAGAGGGCGGCGGCTCCGCCCTCTCGGTTTTCAAAGTATCGGTCATAATATTTATAGGGACAAATAAAAAAGAAAGGGTGTAATATTATGAAAATGGTAAAGGATAAAAAGTTGGTTGTTGGTGCGGATTTTGCCGGTTATCCACTTAAAGAAGCTGTTGTTGCACATCTGAAAGCAAAGGGCTGGGAAATCACAGATATGGGTGTAAAGGCTGATTCTGATCCCAATGACACAGATTTGATGTTTCATAGAGTGGGACTTCGTGTTGGCTCGATGATTTCGGAAGGTGAGTTTGAAAGAGCACTTCTTTTCTGCGGAACGGGAATGGGTATTCATATTGCTGCAAGCAAATGCCCTCATGTTCACGCAGGCGTTGTTGAGAGCGTTCCTGCGGCTTTGCGTGCCATTACCGGTAACGGCGTAAATGTTTTAGCAATGGGTGCTTTCTATGTGGCTCCTCAAATGGGTTGCGACATAGCTGATGCTTACCTTGGCGCAGAACTTGGAAGCGGCTACGAATGGTGGAAAAACTTTTACGAATTTCATAAACTCGCTATTGACGAACTCGAAGCGTTTGATTATGAAGAATACAAAAAGAACGGATTTAAGCTGGAGCATCTCGGTGACTATCCGCTTAAACTCGAAACAAAACCGGAGTGATTTCAAAGTATGAATAAGGAAATCGCAAATTCGATACTTTATAATGTTTACCCAACATCGTTTTACGACAGTAACGGCGACGGCATAGGTGACCTTAAAGGTATAACTGAAAAACTTGAATATATAAAGCAGTTTGCGGATATAGTCTGGATAAATCCCGTATATAAATCGCCCTTTTGTGACGGCGGATATGACATTTCCGATTATTACGCCATTGACGAAAAGTTCGGCAGTATTGACGATGTTAAAACCTTGACCGAAAAGGCGCATTCACTCGGTCTTAAAGTCCTCTTTGACCTTGTTGTAGGGCATACATCCGATAAGCATGAATGGTTTTTGCAATCTCAAAAAGCCGAGCGAAATGATTATAGCGATTATTATGTTTGGACAGACGAGGTGTTTGGAGAATGTCCTTATAAACATATGACGGGTATGTCAGAACGGGAAGGCAACTATCTTATCAATTTTTTCTGCTTTCAACCAGCGCTTAATTTCGGGTTTTCGCAGAAAAAATATGACTGGCAAAATTTATATACCGACAAGGCGTGCCAAAAAGTTCATAACGAAGTTATAAAAATCTGTAAATACTATCTGGCACTCGGCGTTGACGGCTTTCGGGTCGATCTTGCGAGTAGTATCGTAAAGGATGATGTAAACGGTAAGTATTCCTGTGAGGTATGGCGCAAGATATTCGGAGAAGTAAGAAAGGAATATCCCGATTGTATTTTTCTTTCGGAATGGGGAGAACCGAAATATGCTGTTGCAAACGGTGATTTTGACATTGACTTTTTAACACATTGTTACAACGAAGGATACAATAATCTTTTCAGAAAAGAGCCTGGTACAAACGCTTTCAAAAGTGATGGTAAAAGTTTCTTCCGCAAAGAGGGAAAAGGCGAGGCAAACACCTTTTTTGATTATTTTCTTTCAAATCTTGAGGTGATAAAGGGGAAAGGATATATTTCGGTTCCGACCGGTAATCATGACCTGCCGAGAATATCTATCGGACGAACTCAAGAAGAACTTAAAGTCGTTTTTGCTTTTATTCTAGCACTACCATCAATACCGATGATTTATTATGGCGATGAAATCGGAATGTCATATTCTAATCTGAAGAATAAAGACGGCGGCTATAACCGCACCGGTTCAAGAACACCGATGCAGTGGACGGCGGGCAAAAACGCAGGATTCAGCGAATCAGACCGAGAACTCTATCTTCCGGTGAATGATAACTATACTTCCGTCAATTGTGCAAAAATGGAAACAGATCCAAATTCTCTTATGAATACAGTTAAACATTTAGTTGAGATTAAGCGCAATTTTTTATTCGACTTTTCGTGCTACTGTAATTTTGAAGTTTTAAGTCAAACATATCCGCTGATATTTAAGCGAAGATGTGGCGAAAAAGAATTTTTCTGTGCCCTTAATCCTTCGCGGCGGGAATGTAATATAACTCTTCCTGAAAACAGTAAAGTATTAATATCAAACAATACCAAAATAAAGGGAAGCATCGCAAAGCTCGGCGAAGCATCGTTTATTTGGGTAATTTCAAAAATCTAAACACAATGGAGTTTTTATGAAAGGTGCAATTTTTGATTTAGACGGTGTTTTGGTAGACACTGCGATTTACCATTATGCTGCGTGGATGTCGGTTGTCAGAGGTATAGCCGGACTTAAAATGTTTGAGGACAGAGTTGAAATTGACCCTGAAATGATACCGTGGTGGAAGAGCCTGTCGTTTAATGTTTGTTGGCATGGTTGCCCCATAAAAGTTCAACTCGATAATGAAAAATTAGAAGTATCCGCAGATTTTGACAAAGCGGAATGTGTACCGATTGTTATTTTTGGTGAAAGATACGAACTAAAATCGAATGAAACCATAACAAAAGAAATTTCAGTAAACTTAAAAGAATTTTGCAGATTTCATTCGGATGAAGCAAGAAAAGAGGAGAGAATAATATGAATATACTTGCAATAGGTTGTCATCCAGACGATGTTGAGATCGCCTGTGCGGGAACACTTGCAAAATGCGTTAAGCGAGGCGACAAGGTCATAGTTTGTCATGTTTCAAACGGTAATTTAGGACATGTTATAATTCCGCCAGATGAATTGGCTGAAATTCGCAAGAATGAAGCAAAAAAAGCGGGAAATCTTGCAGGCATCGAGGTTATATGTGCCGATTTCGGCGATTTGAAGATTTATGATAATAATAAAGAGTCGCGTGACCGTATTGTAGATGTAATACGTTACGCCAACCCAGACGTTATTATCACCCATAACCCCGATGATTATATGCCTGATCATACTGCGGTTTCGCGTCTTGTATTTGATGCAAGTTTCACGGCAACGCTGCCCAATTATACCGATTATTCGCACGTTTTCAGCAGTGAAGACGGTGATCCTGCAAAACTTGTCCCTATTTATTATATGGATACTCTCGCAGGCGTTAACTTCGTGCCGGATGAGTTTGTTGATATAACAGACGAAATAGACCTTAAATTGCAAATGCTTGAATGTCATGAAAGCCAGATTGTATGGATGCGCGATCATGATGGGATAGATTTTGCCGATATGGTAAAAACCTGCTCAAAATACAGAGGTTATCAGTGCGGTGCGAATTTTGCCGAGGGTTTCAGACTCTGTAAAGCATATCTTAAAGGAACAACAAAACGGTTACTGCCGTAAAGAATAAAGAGGTAATTAGAAATGAATTTTATCAGTACAGTAAAAGGTTCTTTGCTTGAAAACTTCTATCCCGAAGGATGGGATATGCAAAGAATAGATGAATGTTGCGAAAAAGGAACACAAAGGGAAGAGTTTTGGAATAAAGACTTTAATCCCGTAGAGTGTCAAAACATAAATGATTTTGATACTTTTATGGGTCACGAGATTGCTTTGCAAATTAAGCAAACAAGGGATAACGGTCAAAAACTCGCTATGATTCTCCCGGTGGGTCCAATGGGTATGTATAAGTGGGCGGCATATTTCCTCAACGAGTGGAATGTTAGCTGCGATCATGTTACAACCTTCAATATGGATGAATGGTCAGACGGCGAGGGCAACACCCTATCAAACGATAATCCCGCTTCATTTGAATATAGTATGAAGAATGCGTTTTTCGGAAAACTCAAATATACAATACCCGAAAACCAGCGCAATTTTGCAACCAAATCAAATCTTCCAACATACCCCGAAAAGATAGCAAAACTTAAATCTGAAGGGGCAAAGCTTGTGCTTGTTTACGGTATCGGCAGAATGTGCCATATTGCATTTTGGGAGCCTCATTTTGCCGGAGATTATGCAGGCCTCGAAGAATGGAAGAATGCACCCTATAGACTCGGTGCAAAACTGCATCCACTTACTATCGAGCAAAATGCTATCACCAGCTTCAAGTCTAGAACTACGCTTGTTCCTTGCACTGCTAATACAATAGGACCGGCATTATTTCTGCAGGCTGATTATGCCATAGGCGGTGCTGACGGCGCGCTCGGCAGAGGTATGGGTTGGCAGGGTATGAGTTTCCTAACAACATTACATTATGGTCCCGAT
>SVRG01000017.1 GCA_015064965.1 Oscillospiraceae bacterium | reverse complement strand
AAAAAACACACTGGTGTGCGCTATACCTCAAAGGCATATATTCTGAAGCCAAGCGCAAAGGCGACACTGTTTTCACAATGGGTATTGAAGATGCCGTTGCCGCCTTTAAAGAAGAAAAACCTGTATGCGCAGGTATTCTTTCAACCTCACGCGCCTGGATTGAGAAAGTAGCAACCATTATTTCCGACATTGGCGTAGAGCCAATAATTATCGGTGGTGCTTCGCGTGATGCTTTCCGCCACGCGAGCTACGTCTTTATGGACTACCGGGAAGCTACCTATCAACTTATTGAATACATGCGCGCGTATAAAAAAGAGCGCATCGCCCTTTTTGCAGTTAGCACTGACTCTGCAACTGACATGATTAAAAAAGACGCTTTTCTTTCATATGACAAATGCCGTGAGCACGATGTTTTTTACTACATGGGCGCAGACGGTCTTATGAACAGTGTATGCGAGCGCTTCATGGATGTAAGCCGCAACTATGATGCTGTCATCTGCTCTAACGATGCAAGTGCAGTAATTCTGCTTCACCAGCTTGAAGGAAAAGGAATACGTGTTCCGGAAGATCTCTTTCTCTGCGCTTTCGGTGACATGGCTGTAAGCTCCAGCGGCAAAAAAACGCTTACAATGGCTCGTCTCAACTGTCTTGAAGTAGGTAAGCAGACAGTAAAAATGTGTCACCATTTGACCTCTTCTCCTAACATATCAAGTATCAGCACAAAAATACGTTGCGACTTTATAATCGGTGATACAACAGGTAACCTCCCTGTAAAAAAAGAAACCATTGGCACTTCTTATGCTTTTTCCAGCGTTGCGCTTAATGTGCACAATGACCCCAGCGTATCAAGGATTTTCCTTGCTGAAAAAATACTCTCATCGTGCGATGCAATTGATATCGACCTTATGAAACTTATAATCAACGGATACAAATACTTTGATATTGCAGAAATTCTCCACGTATCCGAAAGCACTATTAAATACAGGCTTAAACGTATAATCCAAATCGCGGAGCTCGACTCGCGGGAAGAAGTGATCGATATAATGAAAATGTTTTTAAACTAAGAAAAAGACCTGCTCATAATGAGCAGGTCTTTTTAACTTATAGCATAAATCCGCCGCCGATATTAATTGTCTCACCGGTTATAAAAGTATCATCTGCAAGATATAACGCAAGACGCGCAACCTCTTCGGGTGTTCCTATTCTTCCGAGAGGAGTTTCATCTGCAAGAGCCGCCAGATCTTCACTTGAGAGGCGCTTGTTCATCTCGGTGGCAATCACACCGGGAGCAATACAATTCACCTGAATACCGCTTGGACCGACTTCTTTAGCAAGCGCTTTAGTAAAACCTATCATACCCGCTTTCGCGGTTGAATAAGCCACTTCGCACGAACCGCCTACAACCCCGAAAATGGATGAAATGTTAATAATTTTGCCTTGCTTTTTGTTAATCATCCCGGGCAAAAACACCTTGGCAGTGTTGAACACCGATTTTAGATTAACATTCATAGTATTATCCCACTCGGATTCCGTAAGATCGGTAACAAGTCCAAAATGAGAAATCGCAGCATTATTTATGAGAATGTCAACATCTCCGATTATCCCATGAACATTCTGCATTGAAGCAAGACTTGAAACGTCTCCCTGTACTGCAGTAATATCAAGTTCGCTGACATTTTCTAAATTTTCGGGCGCATTGTGCCAGAGTGCAAAAACTTTATATCCGTTTTTAGCGAACTGCACAGCGGTTTCAAAACCTATCCCACGGGATGCACCGGTAATAAATACTTTTTCCATTACGCAATAACATCCTTGGGAGGAAGAACATATTTTTCTTTGTATCCGTTGTACATCTCTGTATAATGAGCATTGTCTTCACTCTTGATTTTTTCAAGGTAATCGTGAAGGTCGAGAGCATCATGTTCCATCTCAATAACGCAACCTGCAACATTTGAGCAATGGTCTGCAACGCGCTCAAGATTGTTAATAAGGTCGTTGAGAACAAATCCGAGTTCAATAGTGCATTCGCCGCGCTGAAGTCTTGCTACATGACGCTTTTTGATTTTTGCATTGAGATAGTCAATCACTTCTTCAAGAGGCTCAACCGTAAATGCAGCTTGAATATCAGCATTGCAGAAAGCATCACGAGCGCTATCAAGAATTTCTTCAACCGCAGAAATCATAACTGTGATTTCCTTTTGTGCTTTGTCAGAAAAAGCAACCTTCTTTTCTGACATTTCCTGCGCAGTACCGGCAATGTTTACGGCGTGGTCGGAAATGCGTTCAAAGTCGCCGATAATGTGAAGAAGCTTTGAAACCTCATGACTATCCGATTCAGTAAGGTCCTGAGAACTTATTTTTACCAGATATGTGCCAAGGGTATCCTCATACTTATCAACCTTGTCCTCTTCTGCCTTAATAGCTTCCATACCCTTATCGGTATAGTTGTTAAGAAGAAGAATTGCATTCTTAAGCGAGCGAACTGAAAGCTTTGCCATATCAAATGCAACCTTGCGCGACGCTTCAATTGCAACTGCAGGAGTCGCGAGAAGACGCTCTTCAAGAAGTTCACTTGTTTCAACATCATCTTTGGAATTGGGTACTGTAAGCATTGCAAGTTTTTCAAGCAAGCGCGATGCAGGCATGAGAAATACAAGTGCAATGAGTTTAAATACTGTATGAACAATCGCAATGCCAAAGGGATCGATTGCCGCTGGAAAATTAAAGTCAATAAATGCATCGACAAGATAAAAGCCGCCGCCGACGAGAACCGCCGCTGCAATATTAAAGTAAAGATGCACAAGCGCCGCACGGCGTGCATTTTTACCCGCACCGATTGAAGAAATCATAGCGGATACGCACGTACCGATATTCTGACCTATAATAATCGGTATTGCTGTATAATAAGAGATAACGCCGGTCATTGAAAGCGCCTGTAAAATGCCGACCGATGCAGAGGATGACTGTATAATTGCAGTAAATACAGTACCAACAATGATACCAAGTACGGGATTTGCAAACTTGGTAAGCACGCTCTGGAAAGCGGGGCTTTCTTTAAGTCCGCCCACAGAACCGGACATAAGCTCCATACCGGTCATAAGCACTGCAAAACCAACGAAGATAAGGCCTATATCCTTGCGCTTTGCATTGCTCTGGAACATAATAAGAATAATTCCCGCAAACGCAAGTAAAGGCGAAAAACTGGAAGGCTTGAAGAATTCAAGAATTCCACCGCCCTGGATACCGGCGGTACTGAGAAGCCACGCAGTTACTGATGTACCAAGGTTTGCCCCCATAATAACACCGGTTGCTTGGTGAAGAGTCATGATGCCTGCGTTTACAAATCCGACTACCATAACCGTAGTTGCAGAAGACGACTGAATTATAAGAGTTACACCGAGACCGAGCAAAAAGCCGTTAAAAGTATTGGAAGTAAGCTTTGCAAGAATGTTTTTAAGCTGTCTTCCGGCGCTCTTCTCAAGTGCATCGCCCATTACCTTCATACCGTAAAGGAACAACGCAAGCCCTCCAAGGAGGGTAAACACGTCAAAAATTGTCATTTTTTTCTCCTTTTATAATTTGTTTATATAAACGGTTTACATGTCAACATTACGCTACTTCCAATATACCATATCGGACAAAAATCTGCAATTGTTTATTTTTTACGAAATTTTACATCATAGCTTGTCCGTTTATGGTAATTCCAAAAGAAAGCCCCAGTGTTTCTGCAGCATTTTTGCACATGATCATACGGCCGTGAAAAATCTCAAAAAAGTCCATCACAGATCCGTATGCGGTGTCAACCTCAAGACAGAGTGTAAGCTTTTTTTCCTCTCTATCAAGCTTCAAATCCGTGGAATAAACAGAATAGTTTACTCTGTCATGAATGTCAAAAGTTGAATGGTCATCATTGCGAACGCGGCTGCGTCGCACATCACTTTTATCGGCAATAATAAGTGCTGCAGAGATTTCGTTGACCGGCTTTCCGGTCCCCTCGTCATGGTTGCCGATAGCACTGATTATTCGCGATATTTCTGCCGAAGGCATACCTAAATTGTCAAGAATACGAAATGCCATAAGCGCACCGCTTTGCGAGTGATCAACGCGATTGATCACATTTCCTATATCGTGCATATAGCCGGCAATCTTTGCAAGCTCCACTGTACGCTCATCAAAGCCAAGTTTTTCGAGTATTTCCCCAGCCCAGGTTGCAACCTTGGTTACATGGGCATAGCTATGCTCTGTGTAGCCAAGTGCGGCAAGAGAACGGTTTGCCTCCTCAATATAAACATTTACCGCTTCATTGTTTTTAATCTGTTTGTAAGTAATCATAGTTTTCCTCAATTGAAATCAAATTTCGCCTGTTTATCTTCAAGTTTAAGAGCCGCATCAAAACTCTTACCTGCCTTAGATACAAAACCCTTTATCTTTGAAGTTTTGCCATCTTTTAAAAGCATATAAACATTTTTCTTTGATATAACTCTGCCGCAAATCACACGGCTAACTCCAAACTTGCATCCTTCTTTATAGTTGGAGCATCCGTATCCAAATGTGGTACGGCGAATCTTTCCGCCGCAGAACGGGCAGTCGCATATTTCATCGCCGATAAAACCGTCATCAAAATCGTCCTCCGGTGCCATGTCACGTTTTGCAAAAATCGCGCTTATTTCGCTTTTAGCAAGTTCAACGCCGCCCGAAACTGTCATGTTGCCTTTAAATATCTGCTTTAACGCTTTGCCAAGTTCGCTGGTCTTATACTTGTCCATCGAAATCCCCATTTGTAAAAGTGACTGAATCAGGAATTCTCCGCCCGGAAGGATGTAATAAACATCCTTTTTCAGCTCAATATATCCGCTCTTTCGTGCATTGTCAATAATACCGGTGCGCGTTGCTTCAGTGCCAAGTTCCAGGCCTTCGAAAATTGCTTTGTAATCCTCTTCATCATTCTCCTCAGCGCCCTCTTTTGCCGCCGCCTTATCCTCTTTAAATGGATTTTTCAGGTAGTTATTGAGCGTTTCGATTGTATAATGCTTTGGGGGAGTGGTCTCTTTTTCAGCAGGGAGAAAGTTTACATTTACATCATCGCCTTTTTCAAGCGGTGGCAAAACCTTATCCTTTTGAGAATAATCATCGTATTTGGTCCAACCGGGTTCAAGAATTACAGTGCCTTTCAAAGTAAACTCTTCCATATCGCCAACTGCAATCTTTATCTCGGTTTTTTCGGCTTTGCACTCGAGTGCACAAAAAACTGCCACAAATCGGCGGAACACCGTTGAATAAACCTTGTTTTCCGCTTCGCTGAGATCACCTTTTTTGGGTATCTTATATGTTGGGGTAAGCGCAGAGTGCGACTCTATTTTGGAATCATCAAAAATAGACTTTTTAAATTTGAATTCCACCGGGTAGCCAAGTGCCGCTATATTTTCAAGTATCTTTTTTACCTTTCCCTGCTCAGCGCTTGCAAGATACTCGGAGTTTGTACGCGGATAGGTGAGATATCCGCGCTCATAAAGATTTTGCACTATCTCAAGGCTCTCGCCCATGGACATTTTATATTTTTTGCCGAGCACGTTCTGAAGTTTTGAAAGAGAATACAACTTACCCGGTAAAATCTCATCTTTTTTGCGTTTTACAGCAACAACCTTTGCCCCTGCCTGATTATATGACGCACAAAGGGATTGAACTTTTGCAAGCTCTGTTGCCGCAAATTTGACCTTACTTGTAAGTTCAACAACGGCGCCGTTTGTTTCCTCAGCGCTTCTGCCGACATAATATTTTTCCGGCATAAAATTGCGTATCGCCATATCGCGGTCATATATTGCCTTTACGATAGGAACTATAACACGCCCTACGCGGAGGAGTTTGCCCGTTTTAAGCGTTGCAAATCTTGTAAGATTTACACCGTAGAGCCAGTCTATATAGGTACGCGCAAATCCTTCGTTTGCAAGCGTTTCATACTCGCTTTCGTCCTTCATTTCTTCAAGCGCAGCGCGCACAGTTTCGTTTGTCTGATCCGGAAGCCATAATCTGAGAAAAGGCTTTGTTCCCTCAAGCGCGTGCATCACGCAAAGGCGGACAATAATCTCTCCCTCACGGTCGGCGTCTCCTGCGTTTATAATTTCATCAACGTCGCTTCTGTTGCAAAGATATTTCAATGTTTCAAACTGACGGACTACGCCTGCATCAAGCTCCTTATCGGATCCTCGCTTTAAAGTAAAGCGAAACTCCGTTGGAAAACACGGAAGATTAGCGATAGTCCAACGTCCATCGACGGGCGGATTTTCAAGATAATCCTCAATATCACAGAGGGAAAACAAATGTCCGAATGCCCAGCTGACTATATAGCCATTGCCCTCGAAATAACCGTTTTTCTTTTGCTGGTTGCCTATGGCGCCCGAAATATTTCGTGCAAGACTCGGCTTTTCGGCAATAATGAGTTTCATATCTTCCCTCCTTATTTAGAAAATTAACAAACAACAGTACTAATGTACCACATTTTTGCTTTTTTAGCAATAGCCGCTTTTATTTAACCAAGCAAAACGTCAAACACCAACATTAAACAGAATCCGACTAAAAGTGAATATGTCGCGCCACGCTCACTTCCGTGCGCATGAGTTTCCGGAATCATTTCATCGCTTATTACATAGAGCATAGTACCTCCGGCAAAGGAAAGCGCAAATGGAAGAATAGCGGTAGAAACGCTTACGGCAAAATATCCTATCAATGTTCCAACAACTTCAACAAGCCCTGTCATCATAGCGCAAATAAACGTTTTTTTAGGCGTTACTCCGGCGGAGAGCATCGGAGAAATTATCACCATGCCCTCAGGTATATTTTGAAGCGCGATGCCACCGGCTACCAAAAGTGCCTGCGTTTCATCGCCAGAACCGAATCCTACGCCTGCGGCAATTCCCTCAGGAAAATTGTGAATTGCAATTGCCAAAACAAACAACAACACTTTACTTAAATTTGCATTGTTATGACTTTCGATATCTGTACCAACCAATTTATGCAAATGCGGAACAAGTTTATCTATGAGGTTAAGGCAAAGCGCACCCGAAAAAATGCCCAAAACGGTTACAACTACACCATATTTTCCACCGTACTCAATTGATGGGATTACAAGACCGAGTACTGCTGCCGCAAGCATTACCCCAGCAGCAAAAGAAAGCACTATGTCTGAAAATCGGTGCGATATCTTCTTAAATATAAATCCTATGAGCGATCCTATTATAGTTGCACCGCCCACACCTAAAGCGGTAAGTAATACAAGTTTCATTTTATCTCCTTAAAAATCAATTATATTTATATTTTATCATCTATGGCATCTGATTTCCATAGTTTTCGCACCAAATTTGATACAAAATTATTAACATTTTGCATTGCACTTTGTTTTTTATTATGATAAAGTAAGGATATAAAAGGGGATAATAATATGCTTTCAGTAAAACATGACAATGATAAATTTATATTAGACGATTGCGACAAAGACGCAGTATGCCATATCCTTCCTGCTAAATTTGAACTTATCGGCGGAGGCGAAATTGATGCTGACAAGTTTGAAGAATTAAATGTCAACGATACATATATCGATGAGGGTGACGGACTTATTAAGGTTGTACGCGTTATCGAAAATGTGAGCGAAAGCGACGTAACATTCCGCGATATTTTTGAAGTTAAAACAGCTTTTGTTCCCTCGCGCTACCTCATACCGTGCGTAAACTACAACGGCAATGACGGTTGCAGAGAAAACACACCAATCGGACTTGAGCGCGACGGAAAACCCTGGATTTTTGCATATGACCGCATGGGTATACCATCATGCTCACTCTGCGAGAACAAAGGGTTTGGAACGGCAATTTTTGCAAGCGACTGCGACAGCGATTCGCTCCGCTCTGCATGCTCGCTTATCAAAAACGAAGACGGCACATTTACACAGAGAATTTTTCATCCTGTGGTTGAAGCACCTTACACATATTCAAGTAAAAATATTTTAACTGAGCGTTACGATGAATACATTACACTTGGGGCAGGCGAAAAAATCGAATTTACCATGTATGTATTTGCTTGCAAGCCCATGTACGAAAACTACGCGGCGGCAAATCTGCTTGACCGCGCGGCAGAAGTGTTTAACCTTGAACGCGACGTGTGCCTTTCCCCAAAAGAAGTTTGGGATCTCGGTATACAGTATGCAAAGGCACTGCTCTATGACTATAAGGGACACAAAATGATCATCACCCACTATGCGCCCCGCCTTTTTCGATCTCAGCACGGCGCTGCTATAACAGGCGAGGAAATGGCTCGCAGACTGGCAGATCCATACTATACCGAAATTGGCTGCTTTGACGAGCGCTTTGAAATGGGATGGGCGGACCAGGGTCTACTTAACTCACGCATGCTTGCCGCAGATGCTATCGAGCGCGGCGACAAGGAGAAGCTTGATATTGCTATCGGCATTTTTGAAAGTTGGGCAGACAAGCAACAGGACAACGGACTTATACGTACACAGTTCCAGCAGTATTTCGAAACCGAAACATATGACTTTGCAACGCCTGACATCTGCAACTTTGGTTGGGGAGCGGCAGAAATGTCGAGAATGTATACTCTACTTAAAGAAAACGGTATTGATAAACCAAAGTTCAAGGAATTTGCAGTTAAACTCTGCGACTTTTTCTGTGAAAACTACTCAAACAAGTTTGCTTTCGGCAAGGCATGGACTCTTGATGGTGAATGCGTGATGCCCAATGGCACTATTGGCGGTTTTATGGTGCTTGGTATGCTTGAAACCTATCGCATTACAGGTGACAAAAAGTATCTCGAAACTGCCATTAAAGCAAGCGACTTTTACTTTGAGCGAGACATTGACAAATTTATCTGCTCCGCGGGAGCGCTTGACTGCCAGAGCATCGACAAAGAGACCGCATACCCCTTCATCAATTCTTCAATTATGTTATTTGAAGAAACAGGAGAAAACAAGTATCTCGAGCGCGCGAAAAAGGCGGCATACTACTTCTTCTCCTGGGCGTTCCACTATGACGTTCTTTACGGCGAAGATAGCGAGTTTACGCAGTACGGATACTCCACCAAAGGCGGCACAAGCGTTTCCACTGAGCATCATACCATAGACTCATGGGGTTCTGCCGCAGTTACAGGATTTTTGCTTTTAGCGCACTACACCGGAGACGAGCGTTGGAGAAAGCGCGCTCACGCAATGTGGGCAAACGCTATTCAAGGCATCGCAACCGAAGAAAAACGAACTTTCCATGGGCAAGTTCGTCCGCTCGGCTCGCAAAACGAGGGCTTCTTCCATTGCCGCTGGACAAAGTACCGCCCCACATGCGAAGAACGCGGTCACTACAATGACTGTCTTTGCGCATGGGCTGGTGCATACCGCATGATGACTCTCTTTGACCAGAAGAACGATAGGGTCAAAGATAAGTTTTTAGAGAGATAACACTTTTTTATGCTAAAGTGTTGACAAATAGCGAATTATGTATTACAATTCTATCAAATGGTAGAGGCGCGTTTGGTCGTTAGTAGCCGTGACGTAATAGGTCTTGCAAACCGTTGTCACTGTGAAAGAGGCGGACGCCGAAGGCGGCATATGCAAAATGTTGTCCTGGTTGCACATAATAAGATGTGTGCGACTGTCGCTTTGATAAAGCGGAGGGCTATCGGTTAATAGATTTTGAAATTCTTTTTAACAAAATGTATTTACTGACAGCCAATCCGTATGGATTGGCTGTTTTTCTACCATAAAGAAAGGATTTTTCATGAAGAACACAGTATTTAAGGGCGTTGCAACTGCGCTCATTACTCCCCTTACCGAAAACGGCATTGACTATGAGGCTTTTGGAAAGCTTATCGACTGGCAGATAGAGGAAGGCATCAATGCACTTGTGGTCTGCGGCACCACCGGCGAGGCTTCTACCCTCACCGATGACGAGCATCGCGCCGCAATTTCTTTTGCAGTTGAGCGCGCGGCAGGTCGCGTGCCGATTATTGCAGGTACCGGTTCAAATGACACTGCATATGCTCTTGAGCTTACCCGCCACGCTTGCGAGGCAGGCGCAGACGCCATCCTTGTTACCACCCCCTACTACAACAAGGCAACCCAAAAAGGTCTTATCAGAATGTACACCGCTATTGCAGACGAGAGTACAGTTCCTGTAATTCTTTACAACGTTCCCTCGCGTACCGGTGTCAACATTGAGCCAAAAACATATGCCGCACTTGCCGATCACCCCAACATCGTTGCTATCAAAGAAGCAAACGGCAACATTTCCAAAATTGTTGAAACCATGTCGCTTGTACATGACAAGCTTGACCTTTACTCAGGCAATGACGACCAGATAGTTCCGCTCATGTCGCTTGGCGGATGCGGCGTTATCTCGGTTATTTCCAATCTGCTCCCAAAAGAAACCGTCGAGCTTTGTAACCGCTTCTTCGCCGGTGATATCGCAGGCGCAGCTGAACTCCAGTACAAATATCACTACCTTATTGATGCGCTTTTCTCAGAAGTCAACCCCATCCCGGTTAAAGCGGCTATGGCAGCAATGGGCTTTTGCGAAGACTATCTCCGTTTACCCCTTACACCAATGGAGGAAAATACCAAGGCGGTATTGCTTGATGCGATGCGCAATGTGGGTATCGCGAATGTTTAATATCTGCTAGTATTAACTGCAGACAAGTTCGCTTTGGAACTCCTCGCAAAATGGGACCCCAACCCATTTTGCCGCACAAAGTGCGGTCCCGAGGATTTCGTTTTACTTTTATTCACCGCCGCAAGCGGCGGAATGGAGATTAATATGAATGTAATTTTAAACGGCGCAAATGGGCGCATGGGAAAAGAAGTTATCGCAGCAATAAAAAAAGACGGCGATCTTAACATAATATGCGAAGTTGACAAGAGTTTTGAAGTGTCAACCGCAGTGCAAATGCCGCTCTTCCCTGCCTATGATATCGGCGCTGATGTTATTATCGACTTTTCGCATCACAGCGCAATTGATGAAGTTGCCGAATATGCAGAAAAATTCAATGTTGCGGTTGTGCTTTGTACCACCGGACAAACAGATGAAGAAATTGAAAAAGTAAAAAAGCTTGCTAACAAGGTACCTGTTTTCTTCTCTGCAAACATGTCAATGGGTGTTGCCCTCCTTTGCGAACTTGCTAAAAAAAGTGCCGTGGTCCTCCCGGATGCTGACATAGAAATTATAGAAAAGCATCACAGCGCAAAACTTGATGCGCCAAGCGGCACTGCGCTAATGCTTGCAAACGCAATAAAGAGTGTACGTGAAAAATTAACGCTTATGCTTGGCAGAAGCGGAAGACGTGAGCGAGAAAAGAACGAGATCGGTATTCACGCGGTGCGCGCAGGCAATATCGTTGGCGAACACGAAATTATTCTTGCAACAAAAAATGAGATTATCACACTCTCTCATAGTGCGATGAGCCGCAGCGTTTTTGCTGACGGAGCTATTGCTGCCGCAAAGTGGATATGCGGCAAAGCTGCAGGGCTTTATGCTATGCAGGATATGATTAAATAAGGATTTTAAATATGTTATACTCCAATCTTTCAGTAAACGAATTTGGGCATCTTACCATTGCCGGTCTTGATGTCGCTTCGCTTGTAAATGAATATGGCTCACCGCTGATGGTACTCGACGAAGACAGAGTGCGCGAGCATTGCCGTGTATATGTCGATGCAGTTAAAAAGTATTTACCAAGCGGCTCAAAGCCGCTCTATGCCGGCAAAGCATTTTGCTTTAAAGCGCTATACTCCATTATTGAAAGCGAAGAAATGGGCGCAGACGTAGTTTCGCCCGGTGAACTTTATGTGGCAAATGCCGCAGGCTTTCCTCTTGAATATGTTTATTTCCACGGAAATAACAAGACCGATGAAGATATCGCTTTCGGCATTGATGTGCATATCGGTCGCTTTGTTGCGGACAACCGTGACGAGCTTATTTCCATCAACCGCATTGCGGGCGAAAAAGGTGTAAAACAACGTGTTTTGCTCCGTCTTTCTCCAGGAATTGATCCGCATACGCATGCAAAAATCAACACGGGCAGAGTTGACTCAAAGTTTGGTACTGCTATTGAAACCGGTCAGGCAATGGAACTTCTTGAATTTGCATTGAGCCTTGAAAACATTGATGTTGAAGGCTTTCACTGCCACATCGGCTCGCAGATATTTGAAAGCGAGCCATTCTCGGATGCGGCAGAAATCATGCTGAAATTTGCTGCTGACGCCAAAGACGAACTTGGTTTTATTACAAGATATGTAAATCTCGGCGGCGGCTTTGGTGTAAGATACATTGAAGATCATCCGCATATAGATATTGCCGACAACATAAAAAAACTGGGAGAGTGTATAAGCACCACTTGCGAGAGGTTTGGCATTACCGCACCTGCTATTTTGCTTGAACCGGGCAGAAGTATTATTGCCGACGCTTGCACTACCCTCTACAAAATCGGAAGTGTTAAAACAATCACAGGCTACAAGAGCTATGTTTCGATTGACGGCGGTATGACCGACAATCCTCGTTATGCGCTTTATGGCTCTGAATATACCGTGCTTAACGCATCAAAAGCGGATAAAGCGCCCGACTTTGTATGCACAATTGCGGGTAGATGCTGCGAAAGCGGCGACCTCATCCAAGAGGATGTCAAAATTGCTTCTCCCAAGCGCGGCGACATTTTGGCAGTTCTATGCACAGGAGCATACAACTACTCTATGGCTTCAAACTATAATCGTATCTGCCGCCCTGCCGTTATAATTGTCAAAGACGGCAAAGCAAGAGTTGGCATCAGACGTGAAACCTTTGAAGATTTAATAAGATATGATATGTAAAATAGCACCGCTTCGCGGTGCTATTTTATTACTCTATTACAAACGCTTCATCAAATTGTGTTCCATCTAATAAAAATATATTTTTAAAATATCCTATCAAATCCTCGCCTACATAAATATTTAAGTACACCGATACAAATTCTTGGCCGTAATCCGGCAATGCAACCTCATGTACTATCTTTTCAAATTCAAGAATTACATTTTCCTTGCCATATAAAAATACTTCTGCAAATTCTTCGGGTTCTTCTGCTTCATATAAATAAAAACATTCCCAAAAGACATTTTCTGTTCTTTCTAAAGCGTTGAATTTGATGCTCCATTTCTTTAAATCTTTCATAGGTACTCCTTATCTATGTTTCTTATAATACAAAAACGAGTACACAATAGGTACTATCACCATAACGGACACGGTGCAAATAAACACAATCCATGCAAACTTAAAGAATGCGCAAGCCATAAGCACAAGTCCGCACACTACCCAAAGGATGCCTGCAAAGCGATGAGTTGCGTTCCAGTTACCCTCGTCATTGAGTGTCCACGGAATTTTGATACCTATGGTGTAATTCTGACGGCATTTTGGAAGATAGTTGCCGATTGCAAAAAACAAAACTCCGATAAACAACATCATTATAGTTGTAACGTTTACCATGTAACCAAGTGCTGTCAGGTACATAAGCGCACTTGTCAGCACAGAAAGCACAGGACAAATCCATAGCACAAGTCCAAAGGGTTTGTTTGTAATGTTTTTATGCTTGGGGTCAAGTGAGGTTGCAAAGACACATATGAGGTGTACCGCAAGGATAAAAAGGGGCATAAAGAACACTGCAAATGGTTTTGAACTCCATCCGTCTGCAGTGCCGTCGGGTCCGAAATGCGTGGGAACCTCTTCGGGAAGCTTATCCCAAAGCAGC
The DNA here is from genome assembly GCA_015064965.1 of Oscillospiraceae bacterium. GTDB lineage: Bacteria > Bacillota > Clostridia > Oscillospirales > CAG-272 > UMGS902. Next base: position 12,403 of record SVRG01000017.1, on the reverse strand, counting down.
AGTCCCGCAAGTATAGGTAAAAGTATTATAACAGATGAAATTATAATTTTAGATAAATTTCTTTTAATCATGGCTTTCTCCTTTCAATTCGCTTATCCAAAGTAAAATCTCTTCAAGCACTGAAGTATTCAGTTCATAATAGATATATTTTCCGTCGCGAGTATCAAAAATAAGGTCGGCTTCTTTTAGTACAGATAGGTGGCGCGAAATCGCCGCACCGCTTACGTCAAAATGCTCACAAATCTCCCCTGCAGACATTTTACCGCGCTTTAACAAGTTTAAAATCTCACGCCTTGTCACATCGGCGAGCGCACGCATTGTATTTTGAAGTCCCATGTTACCATCCTTTCATTTAACATTTAACTTAATTGTTAAAAGTATTATAGCATATGCCATTATATTTGTCAATAGAAAAAGGCAGTTTTTTAACTGCCTTTTTATTTATCTGATTCCGTATTTTTCTATTACAAAGTCCATATCCTTATCTCCTCTGCCGGAGAGATTGATAAGCACAGAACCCTTGCCCATTCTTTGCGCGAGTTTTACGCCATACGCAACTGCATGCGCGCTCTCAATTGCAGGGATAATACCTTCAAGGCGCGAAAGAGCAAAGAAAGCATCAATGGTCTGCTCGTCGCCCACAACATCATACTTAACTCTGCCAACGTCGCGGAGGAATGCATGTTCGGGTCCGGATGAAGGATAGTCAAGACCGCTGGCAACCGAATATACGGGTGCGGGGTCGCCGTTTTCATCCTTAAGCATAATACTGTTAAAGCCATGCATAATACCCTCGGTGCCATACTTAAGACTTGCAGCATGATCACCGAGTTTTTCACCTCTTCCAAGAGGTTCTACACCGTAAATTTCAACAGGGTCATTAAGGAATCCGGAGAAGAAGCCGGCTGCATTTGAGCCTCCGCCTACACACGCAACTATCGCATCGGGAAGTTCGCCTGTCATAGAAACAAACTGTTCTCTCGCTTCAATACCTACTACACTCTGGAAATCACGCACCATCATCGGGAACGGATGCGGTCCAAGAACTGAGCCGATGCAGTAAATTGCATCCTTATACTCTCTCGCATACGCTTCAAACGCTGCGTCAACCGCTTCTTTAAGGGTTGCAAGACCGTGTGTTACTTCGATAACATTAGCGCCGAGAATCTTCATTCTTGCAACATTGGGTGCCTGCTTTTTAATATCAACAGACCCCATGTAAATATCGCACTGAAGTCCAAAATAAGCTGCTGCAGTAGCAAGAGCAACACCGTGCTGACCTGCACCGGTTTCTGCGATAACCTTTTTCTTGCCCATGTACTTTGCAAGCAGTGCTTCACCCATGCAGTGATTAAGCTTGTGAGCGCCGGTATGGTTCAAATCCTCACGCTTTACATAAAGCTGAACATTGCCGAGAGAAGAAGAAAGACGCTCAAGATGAGAAATAGGGGTGGGTCTGCCCTGAAAATCCTTACGGATTCTGCGAAGCTCGCTGATAAACTTTGCAGACTTACAAATGGTAAAATAAGCCTCGGTAATCTCTGCCATTGCCTTTTTAAGTTCATCGCTTATATAGCAGCCGCCATACTTGCCAAAATATCCGTCTTCACTTGGATAATTCTTAAAATATGTATCAAAGTCGATTCCGTTAAAGTTCATAATAATTCCCCTTTCAAATATAAAAAACTCCTGTCCCATATATATGGGACAGGAGTAAAAACCTGCGGTGCCACCCAAATTCGTATCCGTGATACGCTCTCGCTGTGTACTGACATACACACGGCTTTATAACGGTGCCTGCCGTCGCCCCTACACCTTAACGGTTCGGTTTGCCCTCATGAGTCCATTCGCTGACCTTTCACTGCCGCAATCACACCGCCTGCGGCTCTCTTTGAGTAAAGCTTAATCAGTTACTACTCTCAATCATCGGTTTATCTGTATGCTATTATGCTATCACAATAAAGTGGCGTTGTCAATATTTTTTTAAAATATTTTTTACTTTTCGTTTCTTACTTTATCATAAAGGCCAGAGTCCACCAAAAGTGAGCTTTCGCCATTGATTTTGGGAGTATCTGCGGTATGATAAAGCGCGATTTCCTTATGGAATGTGCCGCCCTTAACATTCATATAAAGATTTCCACCGAATGTAGCAGGAGTACCGGTTGTATTGGAGCCGGTGCGGTGAATACCGTACACACCTCCTACAAATTCGCCTCCGCTAACGTTGAAATAAACATCTCCGTCACAACCGTTCATTCCGACTGCAGTATTGGCATTTACACCGTCATATGTGAAAACGCCACCGCTGATATTTACTGTATGTTTTACACCTTTATCAATGGTACCTACAGGTGTTCCGGCTGCGGTACGCATATTACCGCCGCGAAGAATTGACCATGTTCCGCTTACGATGCTGATTGTGCAATCTTTATGTGCCGATACTTGCGCTGGAGTGAGCGCTCCAGCAGCGACTCTGTAGCCACCGTTTATTGCAATGTCGCCGGCACCTGTACAAGTTACACCGTCCAAAACAGTAAAGTCATTATAATTGCAGTTTATACTCTTTCCTGCAACAGTAGTTCTGATATTAAGATTTTCAAATGTTAAAGGACTTGCAAGCGTAATTCCGCCGGCAACAAGAAGCTGTGCCGTATTTGTTTCTCTGTAATCAACCCCGCCGTAAACGCTTGTTACCGTCACGTTTGCATTACACTTTACAAGATGCGTTTCCTTTACCTCAAGTGCGCCTGTAACAACCACTGTACCGCCGTTTTCACGAAGCATCGCAATAGCAAGCCCAAGATTGTCTACCGCGCTATCCGGAGTTGCACCGTCGTTTGTGCGCTTGCCAAAGCCGGAAACATATACAACGTCGCCCTTTGCATAAGGAAGAGCAGTTATCCCTATTTTACGGTCAAACACTTCTTTGCAGAAATTCTCCGCGAGTGCGGGATATGATGCATCATTGGGATGCACTCTGTCATTATAATCAAGCATTACATAATAGTAATCATGCAAGTTTTCATGTGTAGGTATAAATGGGAGTCCAAGGTCATTTGCAATACCTTTAATAACATCAGGAAGAATATAAACAGTTCCCTGATTTGTGATATCCGCATTGGTTGCAGGAATCATAGAGGAAAGATAAATCTCAGGCTTTGTTTCCATCGTCTGAAAATCAGCAATAAGTGCCTTGTACGAGGAAACAAAATCATCAATTGCAGCCGGTGTTGTCATGCTGCGCGCATCGTTTGTGCCAAGCATGACAATGATAATATCAGCTTCGGATTTTTTAAGTTTAGAATACTCTTCTGTGTTGGGATACCAAAGATTCGGGCTGCTCTTTTTTACATTATATGCAGATTCAAGGTTCATCACATATGAAGAAGCCTTGCCGCAGTTAACCACTCTAAAGCCCTTGCCAAGCATCCCGGAAAGTCTTGCAGGATAGCTATACTTTGATGCAACTGACGAGCCTGTTCCCTGCGTTATACTGTCGCCGACGCAAGCAACGGTTATAGTTTCGCCTTCTGCGATACGCTTTGCATATCCGTATGCCTTTTCTGTTATTACATCATTTGCCATAAGTTTCTCTGCCACGGTTTTTCCACCTTTGCATTTTGATATAAGTGCATTATATGATGCCACAAATGCATTACCTCTCGTGAAAGTTGACGATGCCTCAGCATGTTCAATAAGACCTGCTTTATGCGCTAATTCAAAAGGATTATTCCAAGTGAAATCACCGTTTTTATCGCTGTATTCCATCGCACGAAGCAAAAGAGTTAAAAACTGTGCTTCATCCACGTTGCTGTCAGTATCAAACTTTTTAGCGCTTCTACCGCTGGTGATACCGTTTTCATAAGCATATCCTATATAAGGAACCGCCCAGGAAGGAACATCATCAAAAGGAAGCGCGTAGCTGCCGGCAAGTGCCTCTTTCTCTACCCCCAGAAAACGTACGATCTGCACGATCGACTCTGCTCTGGTAAGCTTGTTTTCAAGTCTGAAATCGCTGCCGCTGTCATCATATCCCTTTACAAGTCCAAGAAAATACAGTGCATTTGCAACTGCAGATTTTTTATCGTTTGCAATCGCATTCTTTTCAATCACCTGAACGCCTTCGCCGATTATGATTTCACCTGAGCCGGTTATCCTCTGATATGTACCTGCTTTAACAATAAGTGTACTTCCCTTTTCAGCGTGAAGCGACATATAGCAAGGCTCTCCGGAATATGGACTGCCAACTGTAATTACCTTTTCACCGATTACAAGTGTGTTACCGGAAGAAATAGTAATCTCATTGGATTCCTTTGTTTCCTGGAAAAGAATAATATCATCAATCACGGTGTCCTGATAAAGCGTCATGCTTGAGCCTTGAGACATTTTAAGTGCACACGCAGGATTATCCGCAGGCTCCATGTTTTTATAATCTGTTGTACCGTCATTTGATGTAATACGCAAGGCGCTGCCGAGTTTTGGCATATTATACTGCCCCGCAACAAACATCTTGCCCGAAACAACAATTGTTCCGCCATCTTTAACCATAGAAATCACACCGTTTGCATCAATTGACATAAGTTGTTTTTTGGCAGTGGCGGCACTTTGACCGTCCTTGTTATTATCACCAAATGTAAAATCAATGTAGCCCATGGCATTGCTTTCAATTTTAGGTTCTGCAGTTGCAAATACCGTAACAGACAGTATAATCGCAAGCAGTATATAAACCAGTTTTTTCATATGATCCTCCGCAAATAAGATATAATAATATTACCATAAACAAAAATGAAAAGCAACAAAAACAAAAAAAGGAACGCATCTGTGTTAAGACAAGTGGGAATCTGAACCCAAAGTGTGCGCTTTTCTTTGTGATTCTCTTTACTTTGATTTGGCGCACACTTATTTCGTTGCAAAGCAACGAGTGGGGTCGATTATTATGCACAGCAACAAAAACAAAAAAGGAACGCATCTGCGTTCCTTTTTTGTTTTCTGGGGTGAGCGGTGGGAATCGAACCCATGACCTCCAGGGCCACAACCTGGCGCTCTAACCAACTGAGCTACGCCCACCATAACCTCACCGTAGGTGAGGCATGGCGTACCTTGGGGGACTCGAACCCTCGACCTACTGCTTAGAAGGCAGTTGCTCTATCCAACTGAGCTAAAGGTACATATAACTGCCGTGGCAACGACAGTTATTATATCAGTTTTATTTGCGCTTGTCAATATTTTTTTAAAAATTCTTGTCAAAAAATTATCGGCAAACATTTTGCACCAGTTGCGCGTATATAATCATCGGGAGAAAGCTTGATTTGCGAGCCGATTCTGCCACCGGAAACCATGATTATATCGTACAGAATACAGTTTTCATCTATAACCGTAGGATAATCCTTTTTCATGCCGATTGCAGTGCAGCCGCCGCGAACATAGCCTGTAACCTTTGTAATATCCTTAACAGGAATAAGCTCAACCGCTTTTTCGCCCACTGCACGAGCCGCCGCTTTCAAATCAAGCTCCTCTGCAACCGGAATTACAAATGCGAAATATCCGCCACTCTTTCCCTGCGCAACAAGTGTTTTAAATGTGGACTCTTGCGGTTCTCCAAGTTTTTCTGCAAGATGCACACCGTCAATAAACTCATCACATTCATATGTGATTACCTCAAAATCAACGCCAAGCGTTTCAAGTATACGCATAGCATTGGTCTTGACATCTTTTTCCTTGTTCTTCGCCATTACTTTTTATGCACTCCCGCTTTTTCAAGTGCCTCAATAACAAATTGACCGTATACATGCTGACCGATTGTATTTGGGTGAAGTCCGTCAGTATAGAATGTACGCATTTGAGGTACTGCTTTTTCGCCATCAATAACAGCTACACCGTGAGCTGCATACACCTCACGCAAAATCTCATAAACCCTTGTAAAAGGCATACGCTCGGGACGTCGGTCCTCATCAGCGCGCCATACTGGAAGAATTCCAAAAATCTTCGCATCGGGATATATAGCACAAAGTTTATCAAAAAACTCCATAGCCATGGCACGATACTTTTCTTCATCTTTAAGATAACGTCCCCAGTCGTTTGTGCCGTATGCAACGGTGATAACATCGGGGCTAAACGGAAGTTCCTCATCAAGACTTTCGGCAAGGAATACATATCCGCCAACACCGTGATTGAGATATAAAGCATCAAAATGGCGTGCAACAGTAGTAGCATAACTCATAGAGGTATAATGGGTATCGTAGCCATGAGTAATTGAGTCACCGATTGCAAGATACTTTAGTTTTCCCTCGGTTGATGTAGGTGTAAATGTAGCACCGTCATCAAGAACAAAATTCCACAGTTCAATTCCGCAAGAAAAAGGGAGGAAAATACGTACTCTGCGCTCTTTTTTTTCGCCAAACTTGTAGAAAAACTGTCGTTGTCCCTCTGCGTCTGTATAAGTAAAAAGTGAATGAACCATTACATCGCCATCGTATAAATCAAATGACAAAAAGTTGCGACTTGTACGCGAAATAATATCGAATTCAAATGCGATGATTTCTCCATCATACATAAAATCAAGACAAATTCCGGCATCACAAGGCGGCTGACCTATAAAATTACGGTTTTTATATACTTCCTTTTGTTTGTCAGTAAAGCGTATAAACTCCACCCTGCCATTTGCGCGTGTACGCACATCAATACAGTTTGTGGCAATGCTCTTGATTTGCTCGTTGTTAAGTATCATTTTTCAACACTCCTTCATAGTTAAACGGCGGAATAAAGCTCTCTGATACACTTTCTCCGTCCTGCAAAAACATATTTTTTATACCGCACAAAAGTGCATAATCAACTACTTCGTTATACTCACTGTCTGTTAGCGCCCGTGCAATTTCTTCAAAGGCACACTCTCTGGGAGGAGTATATTGATGCATAAGCGAAAGATATGCATTATCCTTGCAAACGCTGTCAAATACATCAACTACATCTTTCGAGTCCGATATATTCTCGGGCAACACAAGATGACGGACTATTACACCGCTTGTCATAATGTCATTTTCAAACTTACATTCCGGCTTTTGACGCATCATTTCGACAAGTGCATTTTTAGCAACAATAGGATAATCCGCTGCATTTGAGTATTTTTTAGCCGTAAGCGATGACATATATTTAAAATCTGTAAGATAAATATCCACAAGTCCGTCAAGCATTTGCAGTGTTTCTGTGCTTTCGTAACCGCTTGTATTATATACAAAAGGCAGCTCAAAGCCGCTTGCCTTTGCTATACGGATTGCAATTGCAATTTCGTTTGCATACTGCGTAGGAGAGACAAGGTTAATGTTATGCGCACCTTTTTCCTTGAGCTCAAAGAATATTTCACACAGTCTTTCTACAGTAATTTCAATGCCATCTCCGCCGCTTGAAATATCGCGGTTCTGACAATAGACGCATTTTAGCGGGCAATGCGAAAAGAAAACGGTTCCGCTTCCGCATTCGCCGGAAATCGGAGGCTCCTCCCACATATGAAGTGCGGCTCTGGCAACCTTAAGCTTACCGTTGGCACCGCAATAACCTTTTTCGCCGATAGCACGGTCTGCGCCGCACTTTCTCGGACAAAGCATACATTTCATTATTTGAAAATCAAATACAGAATCAAAATATGTAACGGATAGAAGAGATAAAATGCATATTGCATTATCTTTCTTGCAGTTCTGTTTTCAGGCATTCCGCTTTTGCCATTGTACATAAGCATAAGCCCAAAAGAAACAAGCGCAAATGGCTGAATAAATGACATTACTCCCCAAGAGTCGGAGAAGAAATACCAAAGTCCGGGAATGCGACTTATATTAACAGATGTGAGACGGTATATAGCAACAAGTGCGCTTCTTGAAGCGATTCTCCAATATGAAAGCAAAGCTGCACCTGCAAACACTACCGGTGTGTATTTTCTCTCTGCGATATCAAACAGACCGAAAAGCGCAACCCACAAAACACCTACCGCACCGTAATCGGAAGTGAAGAATCCTGCAATGCAACAGAATACAAGTAAGCTTGCCACGCTTGCTATTGTAGAATACTTTCCTAACTTCTCTTTCAAATACTTATGCGCACACAAGAACAGAAGTCCAAGCAACAAAGTAAAGAAAACATTATCAAGCTTGATATCGGGGAGAATGCCGGACATGCGAATCAAAGTAATCTTTCCCTCAATAAACAAGTCAAACGGAATCTCCGAAATTATTGCAAAAGCCAAGAGGCGTAGTACATACTTTTTCAAATTTTTAGTGTGTCTGAAGCCGTTGGCAATCAAAAATGCAAATATAGGAAATGCAAGTCTACCTATTGAACGGCACAAATAGTACCCCTCTGCGAAATTAATTGCTTCAAAGGTAGATGACCCTATTGCAAAGCCAAGATGGTCAATAAGCATAAATACTACAGCAAGTATTTTTAAAACAAGCGTTGTCATAAAAAATCTCCTTTGATTTGTTGTTTAGATTATAACACACAAAACGCAGAGTGTGAAGTTTTTTTGAAAATTTGCAAAAAATAATAGATTTATTTCGAGAATCGTGCTATAGTAATTAACAGGTTAATTATTAACTTGTTAACGGAGGTGTACAATGCGCAAAGAAAGCATTTCAGAAATTGAAGCGAAAGCCACTGTGCATAAGCTCATTGTCACAATGAAAAAACACAAAAAACTATTTGATGAAATGCGCGAGCAAACCGGGCTTGGCAGAACCGCTCACCGAATGTTGATGATCCTTTCGGATACAGAACCGTCTCCTTCTCAAACATTTCTTGCTGACAGACTTGAAATAAGCACTGCGGCGGTTGCGGTTATGCTTAAAAAAATGGAAAACGAAGGCTATATTTTGAGAAAAGTCAGCCAAACCGACTCGCGCTTTAACTCGATCGAACTTACTGAAAAAGGCGTAGAAATAGTAGAAACATCAAAAAAAGCATTCTATTCAATTGATACCTCCCTCTTTGCAGGATTCAGCGCAGAAGAGGTATCTGTTTTGAATGACTTTTTAGACAGAATCCAAACAAATATAACAGAAATCGAAAGGAGATAAGCTTTGAAAACCTGGGGCAAATACATAAAACCGTATAAGCTTTATTTTATTTTAGGGCCGCTTTGCATGATAGTTGAAGTTCTTGGCGAAGTTCTCATGCCGAAACTTTATTCGCTGATTGTAAAGCGCGCAGAAACAAGCCTTTCGGCCGATAGCGGCTCAATCTGGTTTGTAATCGGCATGGCGGCACTCATGATAGGCGTTGCAGTTCTAATGATGTTAGGCGGTATCGGCGGCGCATATTTTGGCGCGCGCGCATCTGTGAACTTTGGAAGCGACCTTAGACTTGATGTTTATAAAAAAGTTCAAAAATTCTCTTTTGCAAACATTGATAAATTTCAAACCGGCTCGCTTATCACTCGTCTGACAAACGATGTAACACAACTTCAAAACTTTGTAAATATGTTGTTGCGCATGTTTTTGCGTACGCCGGGAATGCTTATCGGCGCTTTGATAATGACTATAACTATAAGCCCTAAGCTTTCTACAATACTGGCAATTTCGATACCGATGCTTGCAATTATGCTTGCCACAGTTATGCGCGTTGCATTTCCGCGATTTGGTACAATGCAGTCCAAAGTGGATGAACTGAACAATACCGTTGGCGAAAATCTCACTAACATGCGCGTTGTAAAATCATTTGTACGTGAGGACTTTGAAGAAGAAAAATTTGACGATGCCAATACAAATCTGCGCGACAGTGCAATGCGTGCAATGAACATAATGATTCTGACTCAGCCAATTATGTCACTTGTAATGAATCTTACAACACTTGCGGTTGTATGGTTTGGCGGTAACATGGTCATTTTCGGCGACCTTGCATACAGCGATTTTAATGCACTTATCACGTATATAAACCAGATTCTCATGTCACTTATGATGGTTACAATGCTATTTATGTCATCATCCCGCGCAGCGGCTTCGGCAAAGCGTATCAAAGAAGTTTTGCTTGAAGAACCTGATATAAATGACGAGAACGCGGCAAACAAAGAAAAAATCGTTTCAAATGGCGAAATTGAGTTTAAAAATGTCAGCTTCCGTTACTATAAAAACAGTCCGGACTGCGTACTCGAAAACATCAGTTTTAAAATACAGGCAGGAGAAACACTTGGCATTATCGGCGGTACCGGCAGCGGAAAATCAACACTTGTTTCCCTTATCCCCCGTCTTTATGATACGGACAGCGGCGAGGTTTTGGTTGATGGCGTAAATGTGCGGGATTATTCGCTCTTCTCACTTCGAGAAGGTATCGGGATGGTTTTACAAAAAAACCTGCTATTCTCCGGTACGATCAAAGAAAACCTGCGTTGGGGCAATGAAGATGCAACTTTTGAAGAGATGAAAGATGCGGCATCCGTTTCTCAAGCGCACGGATTTATCGAAAGTTTTACAGATGGCTATGATCACGAAATTGAGCGCGGAGGCACAAATGTTTCGGGAGGTCAAAAGCAGCGTCTTTGTATAGCGCGCGCACTTCTTAAAAAGCCCAAAATACTTATCCTCGATGACTCAACAAGCGCGGTTGACACAGCAACCGAAGCCAACATACGCCACGCCTTTGCTACTACACTCAAAGACTCAACAAAAATCATCATTGCACAACGTATCACCTCGGTTATGGAAGCGGACCGCATTTTAGTGCTTGATGACGGAAAAATTGCAGGGATTGGCACACACGATGAATTGATGAAAGTTTGCGAAGAATACAAGGAAATCTATGCTTTGCAAATGGAAAACAAGGAGGTGGCTGCAAATGGCTAAGCGCACTTTGGAAGATTTACAAAAGCAGTATAACTCCTCAGCAACCCCCGAAAAGCGCAGTGGCATGCCTCCTATCGGTCCGCGGCGCGGTCCGGGTGGTCCCGGCGGGCGCGGCATGCCCGTTTCAAAGCCCAAAGGAGATTCTAAAAAAATTATTTCAAGGCTGCTCGGCTACATAGGTGCATATAAATATCTGTTGCTTGCGGCTCTCATTTTTGTTGCGCTTACTGCCGCATCAAGTACCTTTGCAGCCTACCTGCTCCGCCCCATTCTCAACATCGTTTCAGGTGAGGAAATGGCTGATGCTCAGGTAGCGGACAAATTTAAAAAGATTATTCTCTACCTTGTTATTTTACTTTGCATTTATATTGCAAACATCATTGCACAGTATGCACAGGCAAAGCTAATGCTCCATATTTCGCAAAACTCCATGAAAAAGCTTCGCCATGATTTATTCGAAAAGGTGCAAAAACTCCCTATCAGGTTCTTTGACAACGAAAGTCACGGCGAAATAATGAGCCGCTTTACAAACGATGTTGACAATATTGCAACTATGTTTGACCACACTCTTACAAGCCTTGTTTCCGGTGCTATTACTCTGGTTAGCACATTTTGCTTTATGTGTTATACAAACATATGGCTCACGCTTATCACAATAGTGTTTATCCCGATTTTCATTTTTGGAGGTCAGGCAATTACAAAGCGTTCAAGAAAATATTACTCCTCTCAGCAAGCGGCGCTTGGCGCGGTAAACGGATATGTGGAAGAAAGTGTTTCCGGCGCAAAGGTAGTTAAAGTATTCAATCACGAAGAAAGCTGTGTTGATGAATTCTCACTCCTCAATGATGACCTGCGCCACAAACAGATAAATGCACAGTTCTACGGCGGAATAATGGGGCCGGTTATGGGTAACACAGGTCAAATCAACTATGCAATAACCGCCGGCGTCGGCGGTGTACTTTGCCTGCTTGGAAAATTTGACCTTGGCGGACTTGGTATTTTTGTAACCTATTCCAGACATTTTGCGCGTCCGATAAACGAGCTTTCCATGCAAATCAACACCGTTTTCTCCGCTCTCGCCGGTGCTGAACGTGTATTTGACGTACTTGACCGTACCGAGGAAGAGCCCGATGCCCCGGATGCAATTGATATGCCTGATATGAAGGGCTATGTTAAACTCAACAATGTAACTTTTGGCTATGTTCCCGAAAAAACCGTACTCAAAAACATCTCTCTGTATGCAAAGCCCGGACAAAAAATCGCTTTTGTTGGTTCTACCGGTGCCGGAAAAACCACAATTACCAATCTACTGAACCGTTTCTATGATATTGAATCCGGCGAGATTACCATTGATGATGTAAACATCCGTAACATCAAACGCGACGTTCTGCGTAAAAACATTGCCATGGTACTTCAGGATACACATTTGTTTACCGGCACTATTATGGAAAACATCAGATACGGCCGCCCCGATGCAACAGATGAAGAAGTAATCGCCGCAGCCAAAACGGCAAGTGCCCATAGCTTTATAATGCGACTTGAAAACGGATATGACACTGTGATTACCGGCGACGGAGCAA
>SVRG01000124.1 GCA_015064965.1 Oscillospiraceae bacterium | reverse complement strand
ACGCAACGAATGCGGATATTGACGTTCTTTACACTATGTCCACCTCCGGTTCTTATAAAAACAATCCCGTTTTGAACTCTGAAACAACGGTAAACCTTTACGGTAAAACCACGGTAGATAAAGGACGCACGGGCGACTATAATGTGAATTATTCAGATTCGACGGCTTCACTCACAAAGCAGACAATTAACTTTTTTGATAATTCTTCCATAAGAACAAACTATTATATTCGCAATGCGGAAAATACCGTGCTTCATGTTTCGGACGGCGAAGAGGGCAGAACTCAGCCGATGAATATCGGTTTCACGTTCTATTCGTACGGTACCTTTGCGGCTTCTTCTACACCCATGAACGTAAACTTCAGTTACGGTACACACTCCTTTGCGCCTGCGCTTATTAACCCGATTTCGTTTAGTGCGGCGGCAGATGCACAGAAGGTAGTTACCGAGCAGAAAAACGACGAATGTGTATACACCTCTAAAGTAACTGTAGCGGCAACTCCCTACGCAAACGGTACAAAACTCTACTCTTGTACTTGCGGCAGAAGTTACACCGAGGAATACGCATATTCCTGCGAAGATGCTACACATCTTTATATTGCAAATGCCGATGGTACGTTTACTTGTTCGGTGTGTGATGAAACCTTCGCAACCGTCAGAGGTGAAAACGTATTTGCAGTTTCCTCTGCGACAGTAGAAAACGGTAAAGTAACCGTTACCGCTACCGTAAACGGTAGTTTTGCGGCGGCTCAGTTTAACGTTTTAGTACCCACCGGATTTGCTTTTGCAAATGCAACTCTTCCCACCGTAGAAGGATTTGTATTTGCAAGCGGAGAAATCGACGGTGCGCATGCAGTTACCATCCTTTCTGAAAATGCAAAGGAAAAGGCGATAAATGCCGAAATCGTATTGGAATACACTTTGGCAGAAGGCGCAACAGACAAAGATGCTCTTATCGAAATTACAGTTCCCGAACTGTATACAGATGATGGCGAAAAGGCAGTTGCTACAACCGTTTGTGCAGTTTTGGCAAAATCCGAGTGTTTGCACGAAATCACCAAGGAAATCATAACCCTTGCACCTACTTGTACGAATACCGGTATCAAGAATATAGTATGTGCAGAGTGCGGTGCTTTGGTTGAGGCAAACGCAGTTATTGAAAAAGACTTGGCAAATCACGGAAACTACGGTTATGTATGCTCCGACGGTAAAGTTGTTTGCTTCGGTTGCAAGAGTGCGGTAGATTCAATAGATTCTCCCGTGGTACTGACCGCTGCTTGTGAACCTTCGGAAAGCAGAGAGGTTAGCGTTACCGTTTCTATTAAGGCGGTAGCCCCCATCTTGGCAAGCAGATTTGTTATAGATGCTCCAGACGGATTTACTCTTGTTTCGGCAGAGTCGCTTATCGGCACAGCGGACGAAAATACATCAGGCTTTACACTTATACTTCCCGATAGCACTTTGCTTCCTTATGAGGCGATAGTTATGAATTTGTCGCTCGAGGATGCAACCGTTGATGCGGCAGTTCTCAAACTGACGTTTGCGGTGGCGGATAATGTGTCGGAGGGAAATTACATTATATCTGTAAATGCCCTCGAAACTTATGATATATCCGGTACGGCAATCGATACTACGTCCGTGCCTTGTGAGGTTAGCGTTAGTGCACGCAAGGCAGGTGACATCGACGGCAATGGAGTTGTAACGGTTCTGGATGTTATGAAACTTATCCGTGCGATTGTCAATGACGAAACTATCGAAAACGGCGATGTTAACGGCGACGGCAAAGTAACCTTGATTGACGTTATCCGTGTAATCAAGCTTATTACGCAGTAAATAAAATAAACATAGCCACCGCTTTCGGTGGCTATGTTGTTAAAAGGAGCGATTTATGGATAAATACATTCCCGTTGTGGTCATAAAAGAACTTGACGAAGTTGATAAAATTCTGCCCGCACTTAAAGCAAGCGGTATAAACTGCGCAGAAATCACTTTTAGAACCGAATGCGCTGTCGAGGCTATAAAAACAGCCTGCCAAAAATATCCCGATATGAATATCGGTGCAGGTACGGTTATCAATGCTGAGCAATGTAAAACCGCATTAGCCGCAGGCGCAAAGTTTGTAGTTTCTCCAGGATTGTCGGTTAGCGTTGCCAACGTTTGCAAGGAAAAGAATATTCCTTATTATCCCGGTTGTGTTACACCGACCGAGATTATGCAGGTGCTTGAACTCGGAATAACTACGGTAAAATTCTTTCCCGCCAATATATACGGCGATCTTGCTGCGCTGAAAGCGCTTTCCGCACCGTTCCCGCAGGTAAGGTTTATTCCCACAGGCGGTGTTGACCGAGGAAATATCGAGGAATTTCTTGCATTTGATAAAGTAGTCGCAATCGGTGGCAGCTTCTTCGTTAAAGAAGCCCTCGAGAAAAAATAGCACTTGCTTTTGTAAGCGCTATTTTATGCCTTTTGCCGAGTCTATCCTTACCATTACGGGTTGTTCACAAAACCGTCACACAAAAATGAGGGTATTTTTTGCCGATAGTCGTCAAAACGGTTGTACACCTGTTTCGACCTCCATTGACTGGATGAAACAGGGTAGTGTAATTTTTAGTTTATGGCTATCCTCGGTAAAGTTTACCCGAAGTGCCATATGGCGACTATCGACTGGGCAAAACAGCGTATTATTTTATCAAAATTCTTAAATTTACGCCTTTATGGTAATCAAGCCTAACACAAAGCAAAGTGCCTTATAGCAAGTAAAGCTTGAGCTTAGGCACTTTTTTGTTATTTCCCGCTGGACGTGAGACCGAATGGTGGAGGCGGCGTGTAACTGTCTCCTTTCGCGCCCTTGGCTATATGGATTGCCTTGCTATCATAGACAATAAAACCATGATAGCCGTGAGTTTTAATCGGCATTTTTGCGGATTTTGGAAGCAGTTGATTTGTTATTGGGCTACTTATAGAAGTTTTTGAGAAATGCGACTTTGTACTTGAATATAGCTAATAGCGCGAAATCCGTGCCATTAGAATCCTTATATTTTTTCATAAAAGCGACATATTCATTAAAGAATTCTTCATATTTGGTTCGAAAATCAATTTTACATCGATTTTACACGGATATGATTACCAATTTTACACCCTCGCTGTAAAATGATCGTAAAATGCAAGTAAAATGTGTTTTGTAAAACAGATTATAAAGATATGAGGTTGTGTAAATGGACATTTTTGACGTACTTACGCTCATAGGCGGGCTATGCTTATTCCTTTTCGGAATGAACCTTATGGGCGATGCTCTGGAGCGAAGCGCAGGCAGTAAACTTGAAATTATGATCGGCAAGTTAACTACCGGCAAACTGGCAGGCCTGCTCACCGGTATTGGCGTAACCGCCGTTATTCAGAGTTCCTCTGCAACAACGGTTATGGTTGTCGGTTTTGTAAACTCAAAGCTGATGACCTTAAAGCAGGCAATTCACGTGATTATGGGTGCTAATATTGGTACAACCGTTACGGCGTGGATTTTGAGCCTTAGCGGTATTTCGGGCAGTAATATGTTCTTAAAACTACTGAAGCCGTCTTCTTTTACACCTATCCTTGCACTGATCGGCATTATCCTTGTAATGTTCACCAAGAGCAACAAGAAAAAGGATATCGGTGTGGTTCTCCTTGGCTTTGCAACCCTTATGTTCGGTATGGAAACAATGACCGATGCTGTTTCCGGTCTTAAAGAAATTCCCGCTTTCCAAGAGATGTTCCTTATGTTCAAGAATCCTATTCTTGGTGTGCTTGTAGGTGCAGTGCTTACTGCCATTATTCAGTCCAGCTCTGCCTCTGTTGGTGTTTTGCAGGCACTTGCGGCAACTGGTGCCGTTTCCTACGGTGCGGCAATTCCGATTATTATGGGACAAAATATCGGCACTTGTGTAACAGCAATGATTTCTTCCGTTGGCACAACAAAGAATGCAAGACGTGCGGCACTTGTGCATTTATCCTTTAATGTAATCGGAACGATTGTATGCCTTGCTGGATTTTCTGTTGTCAAGGCAGCTTTTGCTCCCGCACTTCTTAATGACTCTGCTACCTATGCCGGTATCGCAACAGCACACTCAATATTTAATATCGTATGCACCTTGTTGTTGCTTCCTATGTCGGGACTTCTTGAAAAACTCGCATATAAACTTATTCCCGATACTGAGCAGGTTGAAAAAGCATCCGAACTTGATGACAGACTTCTTTCTACCCCTGCCATTGCTTTGGAATGTGCATACAACCTCACCTGTGATATGGCAAAGGTTGCGACCGATGCGCTGACAATGAGTGTAGATTGCCTTGCCGCTTATGACAAAACAAAAGCGGAGGCAATTCGTGAAGCAGAAGATAAAACCGATCAT
>SVRG01000123.1 GCA_015064965.1 Oscillospiraceae bacterium | reverse complement strand
GCTTTTTGACGGTTAGCAAGCATCTTTTTTACCGGATTGTAAAGGAAACGCTTTACAATGAGGAAAAGCAGCAAAAGATTTGCAAGTGAAACTACCATTTGCCACAGATTGACCGAAATTACGTCAAGTGTTTGCATAGCAATAACTTCACTCCGAAATTAAAATTTAAGCCATGGGAAAATTCTTGATTGTTTCAACAAGAATATCAACAAGCATATTGGGTGCTACAAAGATAAGAAGAATTGCAATAACAAGTGCGTAAAGACCTGTGGTTTCTGCAATAGCACAACCCATAAGCATGGTAGTGGTTACTGTTCCCTTGCACTCAGGCTGGCGGCCGATTGCTTCACAAGCTTTTGCAACTGCGTTACCTTCACCGATACCGGGGCCGATACCTGCTATCATTGCCATACCTGCGCCAAGTGCGCAACAACCTAAAATAATACCAATTGCGAGTTCCATAATAAAAATCCTCCGTTTTTTATATAAATTATTTTGTTTTTGAAAGTTTTTTTGCTTTGCGTGCCTTATACGTATCAATATCAAATGCGCCTGACACATACATCATTGTGAGCATTGCAAAGATAAATGCCTGAAGGCATCCGCTGAACACATCAAAATAAATTGACAGTACTGCAGGAATACCTACCTGCAAAAAAGGTATATCGGCAAGGAATCCGGGAAGCCATCCAAGCAACATAGTGGAAAGCCCGCCAAGCGCCGTACCAATAAGCACCGAAATAACAGTACCCGAAAGCACGTTGCCATAGTGACGGAATGCCATTGAAATGGGGGTTGCAAATTCGCTGATAAAATTTATCGGGGCGAGAAGTGCAACCGGCTCGGCAAATCCTTTGAAATAGTTCAAAAGTCCGCACTTCATTTTATAATATGTGATTATAACAAACACAAGAATAGCCCATCCGCCAACGATATTGATATCCGAAGTCGGCGGAAAGAGTCCACAAAGCGAAAGCAGACTCGAAAGCGCCGAAAGCGCCATAATAGCAATGATAAACGGCGAAAAGCCAATAAAGTATTCGCCCATATTTTCATTAACAAGACCGTCAACCTTTTCAACTATAAGCTCGGCAAAATGCTGACGCCTGAGTTTTATATGCGCTGTCAAGCCATGCGTCATATAGAGGCAGAAGAAAAGCAGCGTTACAAGTACAAGCGCAGAATTTATCTGGGATTCTGTTACAGGAAAATCCTGAATGGGCATCTTTAACGTAAAAAATATCCGTGCACCGGTAATTGACACGCCTTCGCTTGCAGGCTTTGTCAAAACCTGAAGAACAATTCCAAAAACTATCGGAACTATCATCATGACAACATAAAATATGTCGAGTAATTTAAAACGCAAAGTTGTTTTGCTCAAAAACAATCACCTCATTTCAGTCCTTAATAATAACAGGACGAAGTGCTATCGCAATTCGCGGAAAAGTCATTGGAATTACGGTAGCAATTATGTTGAACACAGGAACAAGATATGCAATGAGTGCAACGACAAACAACAAAAGCAGTCGTCCTCTTTGGGATAGTTTCATCAAATCTGCTGCTTCTTTTTCGCTTTTATCGAGCGCATTCTGCACAGTTATTCCCATCAGCAAAAAATTTCCCACTGCGGCGAAAAAACCAAGTAAAGTTCCGCACAGCACAGTATAGTCCCATTTGCCTATTATAAGAAACACAGACTGCATAAGTAGGCATAGCAAAAATGTTATTACTGCAATATATCCGGTTTCTTTTAAAACTGTTTTATCAATTTTTTTCATATTTTTCCTCTGAAAATACATATTAAAATCAGTATACCACAAATTAAAGCAAATTGCTATATTTTTTCTGCAAAATAAATAATTTTTGTCATAAAATAAACGCATCGGCTTTGCGCCGATGCGTTTATTAGTTAAATATCGAGTAATACGGTTCCGTCCTCGTTGTAAACAACCGCTTCTTTCTCCGTAAAAAGAGCTTCGATAAAGCTGATATACTCTTCTTTGTTTTTGAAATGCACATTGGAGTTTTCAATAACAAATTTAGCCTTTGATGCATCATTTTCAAGCAACTTCCGAAGTATCATTACCTGAGCCTTAGCACTGTCCATACACGCGCTGTCAAAATCAGCAATACGGTATGTAGGACCGTGCCCTGCACCTACAGCACCGCTGCCAAATGCATGAACTGCAGGCATTATCTGCGAAATGTCACCCATATCCGTGCATCCGGTATCCCACGGTTCGGTAATATACTTAGCATTGCCTGCGCCGACAACCTCCTCCATACCTTCAATCATAACATCAATGAGGTTTTTATCATAGGCACCGGGAAGATATCCCGGCATATCTGTAATATGCACTTTAGCACCGATAGAGGCTGCCGAAGCCGCAATTGCACGTGTGACTTTTTTATTGATATCCCTGCATATTTCAACCTTATTCGCACGCACCTGCGTTTCAAGCACAGAAGTGCCCGGAATAATATTTACTGCAGTGCCTGCCTCTGTAAGAATCGAACTCACGCGCACAAAGTCATAGTTATTGAAAGTGTCACGAAGAACATTTATCGAAGAAAGTGCAAGATTTGCCGCCTGAAGCGCGTTGATTCCATGTCTTGGTGCGCCTGCATGGGCATTTTTGCCGACAAAACGTGCCTCCTTCTTTATTCCGCCGTTACAACCCGGTCTGATTGAAAACTTGTGCGTACCGCCGCCTGTGTGGATCATAAAGGCAAGATCGCAGTCATCAAAGTATCCTCTGATATAAAACTCGCGCTTACCGCCGGAGAGCTTTACAATTCCTTTATCCACAAGTTCTTTAATGAATGAGGCTCTAACTCCTTCCTCCGCAGGAACAACACAAAGGCGTATACTGCCGGAAAGACCTTCCAAAACCTCCGGATTCTTAAGCGCAGCCGCTACCCCATAAAGTGCTGCACACTGTGCGTGATGGCCGCAGCCGTGGGCAGCGCCGTTTTTGGGATTTGCGTGCGGATGATCCGGGATAGTAAGTCCGTCAAGTTCACTAAAAACGAGTACCTTGGGACCGGGTTTCCCGGTATCTATATCGGTATAGAAGCCGGGAATATTGCCCGCTCTTGTAAGAGTGTATCCAAGTTTTTCGTAAAGGTCCGCAAGATAGTCGGATGCCTCCCATTCCTCATAGCCGGTAGCCGCATGATTCTCCATAAAATCAAGCACGGCTTCCATTTCTTTACGGTGTGAGTCTATAAGTTCAAAAATTTTGTCTTTAGTCATTTCTTTTTCCTTTGTGTGTTAAATCACAATTTGTGCTAAGAGTATGGGGGAGGTTTTCCCTCCCCCCTTTTGGTAATCGTTTAACACGGATAATTGCGAATATCGCAAGCACTTAAATTACATAACGATATTTTTTATCAAACGAATAACGTCAATAAGATTAATCTTTCCGTCTTCGTTAAGATCGCAGTCAACGTACTTGCCGTTTACAATCGCCTTAATAAGGTAAATAACGTCTACAACGTTGATTTGACCGTCACCGTCAACGTCGCCCTTAATCGAGCCAACAGTTACATTTTCGCTTGTGCCGTCAGTATAGTTAAACGTTACGGTATAGCAGTCGTTTTCTGATGCTACAACGTATGCATTTTGCCCCTCAACGTCTACTGAAGTATATTCTACGCCATCAACGATAACTTTTTCAATAGTCTTGCCCTCTGCAAACGCAACGGATGCGTATGTGCCGCCAAGACCGAGTTTAGCCGCGATATAACTCTCTTCAGAACGGTAGATGTCACTTGCAGTAATGTAACCCGCCTGAACGAAAGTAGCAATTTCTTCACCGCTATCAGGGCATTCGGGCTCAAAAAGTGTTGCAATAAAATATGCTCTATATCCGTCAACGGGGATGATGTACGCGCCCTTTGCGAAGGTTACGTCAGCCGCATTGCCAAGTGTTGCAGTTTCTGCAGTGCCGCTGTACTTTTTAAGATTGAGAGTTACGCCGTTTTCAAGTGCATAGTAGTCGATTCCCTGTCTGTCAAGAGTTGCAAGCACCTTGTCAACTCCTGCAGTATCCTTGGAAAGAACGTACGCAGTAGGACGTGCGCGGTACTTCATTGCGATATCCTGGATATGGTACTTTGTAACGTTATCGGCTCTTACAGTTGTAGCATCTGCCGCAACCAAAGGATTGTTCCAAAGGAAAGTTGCGTTGTCGTGACGTGTGTATGAATGCTGAAGAACTATAGAAGTATCAACGTCAAACTTCTGTGCTGCGAGAGCAGTTGCTTCTCTTGCATCGTTTACTTCTCTTGCCATTTCACCGTTTGAGTTTTTAGCATAGTTGAAAATGGACTTGAGTGCGGTAACCTGAGCAAATACTCGTCTTGCAAACACTGCGTCGCCGCC
>SVRG01000122.1 GCA_015064965.1 Oscillospiraceae bacterium | reverse complement strand
GTTTGTGCCAACAGATTTTGTTGTTGCATAAAGCAGTGCCGCAGGAGCAATAGTAGATACCGCTTTTATAATTGCATTAGCGTGTAATAAAGATGAAAAACCAAAGCCAGCAACTGCACCAGCAATAACTTAGCATAGAATTCGATTACCTGTTGAGTTGTGTACATTGCAACAATTCTTTGGCGACTTTCAAAATAAGAAATAGTATTATAGTCTATTCGCATCTGCACATCTTTGTTTTTAACATTAAAATAGGTACGTGAGCGTATTTGTTCATTACAACACCATTTCAATGCCTCACCTAATAGATGTTCATTTTCTTTCAAACTAATTATGTAAGACGGTCTGAGTTTAATTAAACTTTGCAAATTCTCTGCATTTTCGCCACAGAATATTATAGACGGTATTAAGTTTATATTTCGTATATAGGTGGCAAGATTGATACATTGCTGATCGTTACAATCCAGCAAATAAATGTCATACAGTTTTGCTTTACTCTTTGTATTTTGAAGCAGGGAATTTGCATCTACCGAGTATGACAACTCGCATTTAGCTCCCATTGCTTTTATTAATTCATAAGACTTTTTGTATAAGTGTTGTGCTATATCCATTTTTGCAGCACAAACAATAATCCGTAACATTTCTTTCACCCATTCATTTCTTGTAAAACAAAATACCGCATTAAGTCCTACAAAAGATTATAACTCAACCAATTATATCACATTATAACACAAAAACCTGCAAAATACAATGTGTTTTCTTGTTGTTATATGGTTTAATGTAGATGGCATAACTTCAGGCAATTACGAATAACAAAATGAATGTGCCGATTTTCGAGCATAATAATTGCCCCGTTGGGAGCGCAGATTTTTCTGCATTCCCAATGGGGCTTTTTTCGTTATATCAGGTCTTTTATGGTTTCTTTTAATTTCATAAGTGCCTTTTCGCATTTTTTGTGTGCGGTGTTGGCGGAACTGTATTCGTGGTCGGTGGCAATATCGGTATACATCATCGGCTTGATGGGTTTCTTCTTGGGTTCACCGTATTCGTCGAGATCATCGTAATCCATATAGAAGGTACTATGACAATCAAAGCAGAAGCCGAGCCGCTGGGCAAGCATCATTCGCTCAGTGTATTCGAGCTTGTCATAGGCATCCCACAGACGGGCGTACAGTTCGCCCTTCATATACAGCGTGTAAGCGTCAGAAGTGATATCGGGGTGCGCTTCTTCGGTGCTTTCCGCTTCGTCATCCTCCGCATATTGCTGATAGAGGTCAACACGGTTCTCATTGAGCAAACCGCCGAGCAAGATTTCTTTCGTGTCAACGACGGTTTCGCCTAATTCTGCGGCAACTGCTTCAAGTGTAGCATCGGCATAACTGCGGTTATATTTGTCCCATACCGCCATTGCTTTACGGAGCTTTGCATATTCCGCAAGACTCTGTACCGTAAAGCCTGTCCGCATAGAACGGATATAATCAAAGATTTCTCGTTCCGCATAGTATTCTTTGAATGAAACAAAGGATGCGCCGCCATCGGGCGTGTATTTAGAGAGTGCTTTCAGCAGTCCCGCAATATACGCCTGCTTCAGATCGGCAAAATGCCCCTGCATGGCAAGCACAGGCTTCTGGCCCGTCAAGTCCCGATTAAAGGAAGTAATCGACTATGCGGAGAACCCCGATAAAACCACCGATAAAAAGTTCTTGGACGAGGACTTGTGGGCGGCGCTCCGTTACGTGGAAAACGACCAAAAGACTGACCAAACAATGTATGTGTCGGGTATCAACTGCCCGAAGCAGAGAGCCTACCAATGTATGATGGCAACCAAACGGCGGTATGGGAAACTCGGCGGCAACGTAGCTTATCACGGGTATCAGAGTTTTGTAGCAGATGAAGTCACTCCCGCCGAAGCGCACCGTATCGGTGTAGAAACAGCAAAACGGATGTGGGGAGCAAATTATGAGGTAGTCGTTACCACCCATCTTAACACGGATAACATTCACAATCATTTCGTGATAAATTCCGTTTCTTTTAAGACGGGCAGAAAGTTTGAAAACCATATTCGTGACCACGTGGAGCTTCGGCAGATCTCCGATGCGGTATGTAAGGAACACGGAAAGTCAGTAATACCGTTTACGCATTTTTATGGCAATAAGAAAGCGTATTGGGTGCAGAAGTCCGGCAAGCTCACCCATCGGGATATGCTGCGGCGTGACGTGGACGAAGCACTTTCTAAATGCTGTACCTTTAAGGAATTTGAATATTACCTCAAATGTCTTGGGTACAGATTTGAGCGTGATTTCCGCTATGAACACCCCTCCGTTATAGCAGACGGATGGAAACGGGCGGTGCGCATTTCAGGTCTTGGCGAGAAATACTCACGTGAAGCAATGCGGCAAAAGCTCGTTGCCAACCAGCGCCTACCCGAACTGTATGTGCTTATAACTCCCAAATGGGAACGTGCACCGCTGCTTAACTTTGAATACCAACTGCGGCAGGCACAACGGAAAGATACGGTACAGTTATTATTTGAACTGTTTATTGAAATCTTAAAACTCTGCACGGGCAGCAATATCCAAGAAGCGGACAACCGCCCACTCTCACCGATGATGCGGGCAGAGGTACAGAAGTTAGATAAATATATTGAGGAATACAAGCTCCTTTGCGACAACCACATCGAGTCGCCAAAGGAGCTTTTGTCATTTCAAGAGAACTTATCCGCCCGTATCTCTGCATTGGAGCAGGAACGGTATGCTCTGCGGCTAAAACTGCGACGTGTAAAAACACCCGAAGAAGATGCCGCCCTGAAGGAGCAGACAAAGGAGATCACCGCAAGAATTACTCCATTGCGAAAAGAATTAAAAGTCGCCCTGCGCATTGAGGAGCATATTCCAAGAATTAAGGAACTGCTGGATGCCGAGCGCAATATCGAACTGAAACACAACGGTTTAACTATTAAGAAAGAACGAGGTTATGAACGATGAAAAATACCAAGAAAAATATCTCTACCCGGAAATTACACCCTTTTGAAAACCACCCCTACAAGGTACAGGACAACGAGGAAATGGATGCCCTTGCCGAAAGCATTAAGGTACACGGCGTTGTATCTCCCATCATAGTCCGACCACTTGAAAACACCACAGACGAATATGAGATCATATCCGGTCACAGACGAGTTATGGCAAGCAGAAAGGCAGGGATTACAGAAGTCCCTGCCTTAGTTGTTTCCCTTGACCGTGATGCGGCGGCTATTGTACTTGTAGACAGCAACCTACACCGAGAGCATATTCTGCCCTCTGAAAAAGCCTTTGCTTACAAGCTGAAAGCGGAGGCATTAGCACACCAAGGATTCCGTGCAGACCTAACTTCGGACCAACTTGGACCGAAGTTGACTGTTGAAATGATTTCCGAAAACGACAGTGCTTCTCAAGTCAAACGCTATATCCGTCTTACCAACCTTATCCCCGAAATTCTGCAATATGTGGATGACGGTCGCATTTCATTTACTCCCGCCGTTGAGCTTTCCTATCTCAATGAGCAGGAACAGTACGACCTTTTGGAGCAGATGGAACTGAACGATTGCACCCCGTCACTCTCGCAGGCTTGCCGCTTTAAGAAGATGAGCCAAGAGGACGGTTTGACTCCCGAAGTTATCGCCACTGTTATGAGTGAAGAAAAAGCCAATCAGCGGGAAATGTTCAAAGTCCCGATGGAGCGCATACGCCAATATGTCCCTAACGCCAACGCAAAGCAGGCTGAGGATTTTGTTTTGAAGGCTTGCGAGCATTACCGCAAATTCTTGATCCGTCAGCGCAACCGTGATGAAAGGTAAGGTGAAGTATATGAAAAAAGTCGATATATTGTTTGATCCGACGGCGGTATATGTAACACCGCCCGAACCCATAGACGAAAACGAACCCGTTGACCTTGTGGATTATATGATACCCCGCAGTAAAGAGTGTGTATTTGATTACGGCAAAGTGCGCCGCTTTGGTGAAGATACCTTCACTATGAAGATCGGTGGTACGACCTACGAGGTATCCACCCACTTTAATCCCAACGGCAGACAGTGCGTATTTGAACAATTTAAGGAACTGATATTGTCCGAGCAACTGCTTTGATGCTTGCACATTGGAAAAAGACAATCGGGCATTGTAAAATATAAATACCCTTTTTGCAATGTCCGGTTGTCGGAAAGGAGATTATGAAATGACAACTGCAAACAATATTAAAGGACAAAATTTAGATATAAACGAAGAATTGATTACCGCCCTCTACTGCCGCCTTTCTGTCGAAGATATAAAAGACGATAAGGATAAAAAGCGTAAAAATAAAGAGGACGAATCGAACAGCATCAGCAATCAAAAGCAGATTTTACTTGACTACTGTAAGCGGCACGGTTACAAAAACACAATGTTTTTCGTGGATGACGGCATT
>SVRG01000121.1 GCA_015064965.1 Oscillospiraceae bacterium | reverse complement strand
TGTAAGATTATAGCAACCGAAAAGCCAATTGTCAATGCATTTTTGAAATTTTATGCACCAAAATAATGCAAAAATCAGAACAATTATTCCAAAAATACGAGTTTTTGCAAGAAAAAGCACTCCGCCCTTGCATTTTATACATATGCAAACTTGCAATTCCGCAACAACAGCATTTTTTTACGTCCTTTTCGGCAACCTGCTTGAATAAGATGCGGTTTTGTGCTAAAATAATATAGAGCAAACCTACAAAAAGCATACACGCCACACGATATTTATAATTTCAAAGGAGATAACCCATGACAGAGCAAAGCACACCTGCATTCCCTACCCCTCATATAAAAGCATCCCCCTCCGACTTTGCAAAGACCGTGCTGATGCCGGGAGACCCCCTTCGCGCAAAATTCATCGCAGAGCACTTCCTTGAGAATGCAAAATGCATAAACGAGGTAAGAGGAATGCTCGGCTTTACGGGAAAGTACAAGGGAGAGGACGTTACCGTTTTTGCAAGCGGAATGGGCATGCCGAGCATGGGTATATATGCCTACGAGCTCTATAATATTTTCGGAGTTGAGCGCATCATCCGCATAGGAACAACGGGCGCTATTTCCGAAAAGGTAAAGGTAAGAGATATTATCTTTGCTATGGGCGCTTGCACGAACTCCAACTTCGCCGTCCAATACGGTCTTGACGGAAGCTTCGCTCCAACAGCCGATTTTTATCTTTTAAAAAGTGCCGTTGAAGAAGCAGACAAAGCAGGTGTCAGATACCACGTCGGAAACATTCTCACGTCCGATCATTTCTACGTTGACACGCCCGAGCAAACGATGAAATGGGCAAAGATGGGCGTTCTTTCAACCGAAATGGAAAGCGCGGCGCTTTATATGACCGCCGCCCGCGCAGGCAAGTCTGCCCTTGCTATGTATACCGTCTCCGACAGCCTCGTAACAGGCGAGTCAACCAACGCCGACGAGCGCCAAAGCTCTTTTACCGATATGATGCGTATAGCTCTCGAAACTGCAATAAAATAAGCAGGCGCAGACAGCCCCCTCCTGCCGCCTATCGACACTGTAAAAACCACGGTTGCACATCAAAACGGCGGAGTTAGGATCACACAATTTCCATGCCATAAAAACTGCCGCCGAGAGTAACCCTTGGGTCACTCTCGGCGGTTTTCAATATAATATCAATCTTCGTATGCCATCACAACAGGCGGACAACAGTAATCTACATTCTTTAGATGTAATCCGGTATTATATGCTTCACGCACGATAGACATAACAAAGTATGCAGTTGCTTCCATGTATCTGAAAAGCTCGGGAACGGATGTCAGGTGCTTGGGAACAGGGGTTTTCATAGGTGCAATAAACGCCGTAAATTCTTCCCCTATCGCCGCTTTTATTTCTTCGGTTGCGTTTTTAATTACCGCACATATTTCATCATAATCGGTTTTCTTCAATACCGGGATCTTGACGCATAGCTTATCCTCTGCGCGTCCTATTACCCCAAACTGTTCAAGGGTGGGAATATAAGAAATAAACTCGTTCGGGATGTCCGATGTTTCAAGAGGAATTTCGTCGTAGATACTCCAAAGCAGCGGAATGATATGCTTAAAATACAGTTCATACGCACCTCCAAAGCGATTGGGGCAATCCCATAACGTAGTGTCAAATTCATAAAGGCGGATACGTTTTGTTCGTCCAACAGATAACGCTTCCGATGTGCGATGACCTCCGTGTATGCAGTACTCAGACGCTTCTCTATACTCCTTTGTATTGTACCCGGCATCAAATGCAATTGCTTGAGCAAACCACCAACCGCCGTCTTTTCGCTTCGGGTACTTTGGTGATTCGATCTTGCAGGTTCCAAAATGCTGGAAATCTTGTAACGCCTTCAAAACGGCATATCTGTCAAGCTTTGTCCTTTCCTCGCTATCCATGCTTTTTACGAAATCCATTTTGGAAATCTTAGCAGACATTTTTTCGACAATGCTCCATACAGTATCAAAATGCTTGTGTGCAAAATTTTTCTGTGATTCGAAATTTTTCAGAATATCCTGCGCCTTACTGATAATGAAATCGGAATACACCTTGCCGCTATCCATCTGTACCATCAGCTCGCCGTCTATGAACTTTTTGACGATTGGCTCAATGTAAGCGGCAGGAATACTGATTGCTTTGGAAAGGTCACTGATCGTTATGGGCTTTTCGTATGCAAGAATCAAAAGATTCTGTGCAATCAAATCCCCTTCTACAAGGGATATAGGCTCTCCCTTGAGTCCATCCGAGCCACCAAAAGAAAGATTTAATCTTCCGGGCAAATAGTTTTCTCTTGTTTCCATAGTTTCAAGTCCTTTCTTCATCTGACTGCGACCTGCAAACAAACGACTTTTTACAGTACCTTCGGGGATACCAAGCCCCTCTGCAATATCCGAAACACTTTGGTTTCCAAAATAAAAACGTATCAGGACCTCGCGTGTAATAAAACCAAGATGATTCAGCTCTTTACGTACCTTCGATGCTTCTTCGGATGTGAAATACTCTTCATCTTCATCTTCTGCGATCTCTATACTCTCGTCCAAACATACCATAACGGGAGCTCGATACTTTTTTCTTAAGTTATCATTATGTTTATAGCAAAGTGTATTGGCAAGCCAAGTTTTTGGGTATTCAATGTTTCCGCCGCGATGCATATAGGCAAAAGCCGCAAGCATTGTGTCACCAACAAGATCTTCGGCATCGTTTTGCGAGTTGCATTTTGTCGTCGCAAGTTTTATCAGATAATCATAATATTGAATTATTTCTTCATTTGTCATAAAAATACCTGCTTTCCGGAATGCTTTTGAACGTTCACCTATATGGTCGTAGAAATATGTTGTCGGTTCGAACTTGAAAAATGATTTTTTATAATTATATCATAACTTTGTTAATTAGTCTATAACGAAAGCGCCGAGAGTGACCAAACGGTCACTCTCGGCGGTTTTCAATATAATATCAATCTTCGTATATCATCACAACAGTAATCAATATCCTTATACCATAGCACTCGCGGAAAAACATGTTCGGAACAAATACTAAAAAGAAAAACAAAAAAGCACCTGTTCGGTGCTTTTTTGTTTTTCTTAAATTAGTCAGCTACTTTGACTATTTCTTCGCCTTTGTAGTTGCCGCACTTGCTGCAAACACGGTGAGCAAGATTGAATTCACCGCACTTGGGGCACTTTACCATACCGGGCATGTCGAGCTTCCAAACGTTTGAACGTCTCTTGTCTCTGCGAGCCTTGGATGTTTTTCTCTTCGGTACTGCCATTTCCCCTACACCTCCTAAATCAGTGGCGCTCACGCGCCTGTTGTTTATATTTTTATTTTTTATTCTTCATTTTCGGCATCCGCCGCAAACTTGACGCCGAGAAGCGCATTCCATCTCGGATCTCTGTGAGATCTGTCGCAACCGCACTCGCCCTCGTTCAAGTTGTGTCCGCACTTGATGCAAAGTCCCTTGCAATCCTCCGAGCATAAAAGCTTTGAAGGAAATTCAAGTATAAGCATCTCGCACAGCTGTCCGTCAATATCAAGCTTTCCGTCACGAAGCACGACGTACTCGTCAGAATACTCGTCCTCTTCGTCCGTATCACGCTCACGGGTGTCCTCGCTCACAACCGTTCGCTCAAAGTCAAAGGTCAACGTGTCGTCGATCCTCGAAAGGCATCTGGCACATTCACCGCTGTAGTCAAGCGAAACGGTAAGCACGAGTCTCATATATCCCGCGTTGTCCGTGATAACGCCCTGCACCCTTGCAGGAGAGGTGAACTCAACCCCGTCAAGAGCTACGGTAAGACCGTCTTCAAGCTCAGGCTGAAGCTCAAAATCAACGTTTATTTTACTAACTTCGCCGCTGAGAAGCTTTGTCAAATCAAGTATCATCGAACCCACTCCTCCCAAATCGGCAAACTGCAACAAGAGTATTATACACACAATCGTGCGGTTTGTCAAGTGAGTTTTTGCACTTTCAAAGAAACTTTTTTACTTTTTTTATAAACCCGCAAAAAGCTTATTATACGTTATTTCAGTTTCTTTTGTGCAGGGTTGTCAAGCACCTCTCCCCGCTCGTCAAAGCGTGAGCCGTGGCACGCACAGTCCCATGAGTGCTCTGCCCTGTTGTATTTGAGCGCACATCCGAGATGTGTGCAGCGCTTTGGTATGGGAGTCAGAATATTCACCGCTGTCTCCGCTGCGTTTATAAGAAGCTGCTTATGAAGAATACTTCTTGAGGGTGAGAACAGCTCTGCGTATTGGTTTTCCTTGCCGAGAATCATATCTGCAAGGATCATGGCAGAGAGCATGCCGCCCGTCATTCCCCATTTGTTAAAGCCGCACGCAACAAAAAGCCCGTGCGTGCGCTTTGAGTAGTCCCCGATGTAAGGCATACCGTCAAGCGTCATACAG
>SVRG01000016.1 GCA_015064965.1 Oscillospiraceae bacterium | reverse complement strand
GTTTTAGGAGGTGTAATATATGAGTGAGAGTTTATATTGGACTTGGCTTTCGCTAAAACTTGGTGATGCAAGCCCTTATCTTAATACTCTTGTTTCAAAATATACATCTCCAAAAGATATATTTGAAGCTTCAAGTAGCGAAATTCTGTCGCTTGAAAAAATTCCCGAATCTGTTAAGGCAAGGCTCACTGATAAAAATCTTGACAGAGCGGAGAGAATACTAGCTGAATGCAAACGTCTTGGCATAGGCATAATGACATATGCTGACCAAAGGTATCCGCGTATACTGAAATATACAAGTAATCCGCCTGCTGTGCTTTATTTCAAGGGGCAACCGATAGACTTTGACAATAAGTTTTGTGTTGCGATTGTCGGCACACGCAGTATGAGCGACTATGGCAGAGATATGTCATATAAATTTGCATATGAACTCGCTTCTGCCGGAGCAATTGTTATAAGCGGAATGGCTCTTGGAGTAGACGGAATGGCGGCTGCCGGTGCGCTTGATGCGCAGGCACCAACCGTTGCGGTACTTGGCGGCGGAGTTGATGTTGTGTACCCTAAAGTGCATAAAAAACTATATAATAACATACTTAAAGATGGATTTGTTTTAAGTGAATATCCGCCCGGCGCTTCGGCAGACGGTAATCATTTTCCAAAAAGAAACAGACTGATTAGCGGTCTTGCGCGATGTACATTGGTCATTGAGGGAGATGAGAGAAGCGGTTCTTTGATAACTGCGCGTGACGCAATTCGTCAAGGCAGACCGTTATTTGCGCTTCCGGGGCCGCTTTGTACGCCAAATGCAGAAGGCACTAATGAATTGATAAAAAGCGGCAAGGCAAGGATGGTTACGGTTGTTGACGATATAATAGAAGCCTTTAACCAATCTGCCTTCCCGGATCTAGACATCAATGCAATCGGCGAGATGCGTTATGATTCAAAGAAAGCGGCAAGCCGATACGGTGTTGAGTCCAAAAAGGATAACCGTAAAAAGGTTATAATCAATCAAAACCAATACAACGATGAAGATTATAGCGAACCTGCATATGTAAGTGGATTTGAAAGCGAGCAAAAGGAAGAGAAAAAAGAATTTGCTACGCTTTCTGTTCCTGAAAAACAGATATATGACTGTATTCCCGAACAGGGTGATGTAGGAATGGATTTGATAGTTGCAGCGACAGGGCAGAGTGTGTCGGACGTAACTATGCACCTGCTATCACTTGCGCTTAAAAGTGCGGTTGTGGAAATGCCCGGTAACAGGTATCGCAGAACATAAAACGAAAGGAACTGCTATTGCAGTGTTTAAATAATGGCAAATTTAGTAATTGTAGAGTCACCCGCTAAAGCGAGTACGATTAAAAGTTATCTTGGAAGCAATTATAAGGTTGTTGCCTCCAAAGGTCACGTTCGTGATCTCCCCAAAAGTTCGCTTGGTGTAGATATTGAGAACAATTTTGAGGCACATTACATCAATATACGCGGAAAAGGCGATTTGATAAAAGCGCTCAAAAAGGATGCCAAATCCGCAAATAAAGTTTTTCTCGCGACCGACCCTGACCGTGAGGGAGAAGCTATTTCGTGGCATCTTGCAACTGCTCTTGACCTTCCTCCGGAAAAATGTTACAGAGTTGCGTTTAATGAGATTACCAAGGCGGCTATTAAAGAGGCGATAAAGAATCCTCGTGAGATTGATGAGGAACTTGTAAATTCCCAGCAGGCGCGCCGTATTCTTGACAGAATAGTTGGCTATAAAATCAGTCCTTTCCTTTGGAAAAGTGTAAAGAGCGGACTTTCCGGTGGACGTGTTCAGTCTGTGGCAACAAGAATTATTGTTGACCGTGAAGCTGAAATCAAGGCATTTGTTCCCCAGGAATACTGGACTGTTGATGCATTGCTT
Organism: Oscillospiraceae bacterium; assembly: GCA_015064965.1. GTDB lineage: Bacteria > Bacillota > Clostridia > Oscillospirales > CAG-272 > UMGS902. The sequence continues at coordinate 24,982 of SVRG01000016.1, read as the reverse complement.
TCTACCAGCGAAAACAAACTTGTAAAAGCAAGACTTATCGGAAAAGGTAAGGGAAAGATAAAGCTTTCTTCCAAAGCAGATGTTGATGCTGTTCTTTCCGATATCGGTAACAGTGCATTCCTTTGTACCAGCGTGAAAAAAGCCGCAAAGACAAAGCAGCCTACGCCACCGTTTACCACTTCTACTATGCAACAGGAAGCATCCCGTAAACTTAATTTCCAATCTCAAAGAATCATGCGTGTAGCGCAGGAACTTTATGAAGGTGTAAATCTTGGTGCAGAAAATGGCGGTGTACAAGGTCTTATTACCTATATGCGTACCGACTCACTTCGTATTTCAGCCGATGCACAGGCCGCTGCTCTTGAACTTATCGCAGAAAAGTACGGCGAAGGTTACTGCCCATCGCGTCCGCGCGTTTACAAGACAAAATCCAATGCTCAGGATGCGCACGAAGCGATTCGTCCTTCTAATGTTAAACTCGAGCCTGCAACCGTTCGCAAATATCTTTCTGCTGATCAGTATAAGCTATATAAACTGATTTGGGATAGATTTGTTGCAAGCCAGATGGCATCCGCTGTTTTTGATACAGAAACTATTGAGTTTGATGCTAACGGCTATATTTTCCGTACAAGCGGTTACACTATTAAATTCCAGGGTTATATGGCGGTATATGAAGAGTCGTTGGATGAAATGCCCGCGCAGGATAACGAGAATGTTGAAAAGAACGAAAAACTTCCCGTAATCAACGAAAAGGATTTGCTTGTTCGTAAGGATTATGATAATATCCAGCACTATACAGAGGCTCCCCCGCGATTTAATGAAGCTTCGCTTATTAAGTTCATGGAAGAAAAGGGAATCGGACGTCCGAGTACCTATACTCCTATAATTACAACTATTATTGCTCGTAATTATGTTGCTCGCGAGGGTAAATCCCTTATTCCTACAACACTCGGTGAAGTTACCACAAAGCTTATGGTAGAGAATTTCCCTGAGGTTGTTGACTATGAGTTTACTGCACAGATGGAGGATAAACTTGACGGTATAGCGCGCGGCGACAGCACTGTAGAAAAGGTTCTCGGAGACTTTTATGTAGGTTTTGAAAAGTCGCTTGAGGCGGCTAACGAAAGCCTTAACGCAGGAAACATTGAAGTAGTCGCAGAGGAAACCGATATCATTTGTGAAAAATGCGGTAGCAAGATGGTTGTTAAAAACGGTAGATTCGGCCGTTTTGCAGCTTGTCCTAATTATCCTACTTGTAAGAATACAAAGCCTCTTACAAAGCCCGAAGATGAAGAGAAAAAAGAAAAGAAACCTCAGATAGTTGCAGACTTTAAGTGCGAGCTTTGCGGCGGTGATATGGTGCTTCGCAGCGGCAGATACGGTACTTTTTATGCTTGTGCAAATTATCCTAAGTGTAAATTTACCAAACAGCGTGTAAAGGAAATCGGTGTTGATTGTCCCAAGTGCGGCGCAAAGGTTGTTTCTAAAATAGGCAGAAACAAAACTGTCTTCTATAGTTGTGAGCGTTATCCCGACTGTGATTTCTCCACATGGGATATGCCTACCAACGAAAAATGTCCGAACTGCGGCAAGATGCTTTTTCGCAAGAAGGGCAAGGATTTATATGTTTGTCAGGACAAGGATTGCGGATATAAAACAGAGGCTCCAGCTCTTGTCTCGACTGAGGAGAATTAATTGAAACACATTAATGTTATAGGTGCAGGGCTTGCCGGCTGTGAAGCGGCTTGGCAAGCTGCTTGCCGCGGTGTAAAAGTGCGACTTTATGAGATGAAGCCGCAAAAGTATACGCCGGCGCATCATAATGAAAACTTCGCAGAACTTGTATGTTCTAATTCTTTGCGTTCCAACGTAGTTTCTAATGCTGTTGGACTTCTTAAAGAAGAGATGAAGATGCTTGGTTCGCTTGTGATTGAGGCGGCTTATGCGACAGAGGTGCCGGCTGGCAGTGCGCTTGCGGTAGACCGTGAAAAGTTTTCTGAATATATTACTGAAAAAATAAAAAATCATCCGAATATAGAGGTTGTCGAAGGCGAAGTTTGTGAAATCCCTCACGGTGAAATAACTGTTGTTGCATCAGGACCTCTTACTTCAGATGCATTGTCTCAGAATATTGCTGAGCGTGTTGGTTGCTCAAAACTGCATTTTTTCGATGCGGCAGCGCCCATTGTTGATTTTTCCAGTATTAATATGGATGTCGCCTTTTTTGCATCGCGTTACGGAAAGGGCGAGGCATCGTATATTAACTGTCCGATGACAAAAGAGCAGTACGATGTTTTTTATAATGAGCTTATTAGTGCCAAAGAGGCAGAGCTAAAGGATTTTGACAAGGAATCTCAAAAGGACTTGACCGTTTTTGAAGGCTGCATGCCTGTTGAGATTATGGCAAAACGCGGTTATGAAACATTGCTTTTTGGACCGCTAAAGCCTGTTGGATTGCCGCTACCCTCAACCGGCAAGGACGCATATGCTGTTGTACAACTTCGACAGGATAATGTTGAGGGGACGATGTTTAATATCGTAGGGTTCCAGACACATTTGACTTTTGGCGAGCAAAAAAGAGTGTTTTCCCTCATACCGGGACTTGAAAATGCAGAGTTTGTTCGCTATGGTGTAATGCATAGAAACACCTATCTCAATTCTCCGGGATTGCTTTTGGAAGACTATTCGGTAAAGACAGAGAGAGACTTGTTTTTTGCAGGGCAAATGACCGGTGTTGAGGGGTATGTGGAGTCTGCGGCATCAGGTTTGCTTGCCGGTATTAACGCTGCCATGGCAGCTATGGATAAAGAGCGAGTTGTTTTTCCTCGCGAAACTGTTATAGGGGCAATGGCAAACTATGTGGCAAACGGCGGAACCGGAGCTTTTCAACCAATGAATGCGAATTTTGGCATTGTAGCGCCGCTTGAACATAGAGTCAAAGGCGGAAAGAAAGCAAAAAATGAAGCGTTGGCGCAGAGGTCTTTGGAGATATTATCCGGTTATTGCGACAAATTGAATTTCGGTGAAAACTAATGAAAATTATAATTGATGTAATGAGCGGTGACAATGCTCCGCTTGAACTTATAAAAGGCGCAGTAATGGCAAAAGAAACCCTTGGTGTTGATATTGTTACTGTGGGAAATGAAGAAATAATAAAGCGCATTGCCGATGAAGAGTCATTAAATTTAAGCGGCATTGAGATAGTAAATGCTGATAGCGTTGTTAATATGGAAGATGATGCTATGAGCGTAGTGCGTGCAAAAAAAGATTCATCTATGGCTGTTGGATTGCAGTTGCTTGCAAAAGGCGAAGGTGATGCTTTTGTAAGCGCAGGAAACACAGGCGCTTTGCTTGCAGGCGCAACTTTGCTTGTACGCCGTATAAAGGGAATCAAGCGCGCTGCTATAGGTACAGTTCTTCCGTTTTCATCGCCGGTTCTTTTGCTTGACTCAGGCGCAAATCTGGATATTGATGAAAAAACTCTTGAGCAGTTTGCCATTATGGGCTCGAAGTACATGGAGAAGCTTTATGACCTTGACAGTGCTCGCGTAGGATTGTTGAATAATGGCACAGAATCTACAAAAGGAACACCGCTTTATAGAAGCGCAAATGTGTTGTTAACTGCTTCTAACGATGTTAATTTCGTTGGCAATGTGGAGGCAAAAGAACTCCCGTTCGGTGCGTGCGATGTTATCGTTTGTGACGGTTTTACAGGAAACATATTGCTCAAATCCATTGAAGGAATGGGAAAATTCTTTATGAAAACATTAAAAAATGTTTTTTATGAGAATTTTGTTACAAAAATTTCGGCACTGCTTGTTAAAAATAAAATTGGCGGACTAAAAAAACAGTTTGATTCGTCAGAGCATGGCGGCGCGCCGCTTCTTGGAATTTCAAAGCCTGTGTTTAAGGCGCACGGTTCTTCGGATGCGCGAGCTGTTATGAATGCAGTACGTCAAGCGAAGAATTTTGTGGAAAACGGAGTTATAGATGATATCGCTGTTCTCGCCAACCGTCTCAAAGAGCGAGAAACTGCGGAATAATTGTTTTAAGGAGGAATGAACATGCATACAATGCGTAAGGAACGCAAAGAGCTTGAAAAGGCGATAGGGTATACTTTTAAGGATATTACTCTTCTTGAAACCGCGCTAACTCATTCCTCTTATTCAAACGAGGCTAAAAGTAAGGGCGTAAACGTTGAGTGCAATGAGCGTCTTGAGTTTTTAGGAGACTCTGTTCTTTCCGTTATTGCAAGTGAGTTTTTGTATTTTGAATTTGAGTGCCCCGAAGGCGAGCTTACCCGAATGAGGGCAGAGATCGTTTGCGAAAAAGCTCTGTCTGTGCTTGCAGAAAAGATTGGACTTGGTGAATATTTGAATCTCGGACACGGAGAAGAATTGAGTGGCGGCAGAAAGCGCCCTTCGCTTTTGGCGGATGCCTTTGAAGCTTTGCTTGCGGCCATGTTTATAGATTGCGGCATGAACAAAAATAGAGTAGCGGAGTTTTTGCTTCCGCTATTGAGAGAAGAACTTGTAAAGCTTGAGCTTACCGGCGCGGCAAAGGATTTTAAAACGCTTTTGCAACAGTTTGTTCAACAGGTTGGCGGCGAGGTTCTTGAATACGCAGTGATCGACGAACGCGGTCCGGATCATGCAAAAGTTTTCACAGTTGAGGCACGACTTAACAGCAATGTGATTGGCACCGGCGAAGGGAAGAGCAAACGTGCAGCAGAGCAAATGGCTGCAAAGCAGGCACTTGCTTTGTTTGGACAGGAATAAACATTTTAAGCACCCTGAAATGGGTGCTTTTCTTTGTAAAATGCCAAGAAAAAAGGTAAAATGTGTTGAAAAAAAGTATATAATAATATATAATATAATATTAGTAATAAATTTAAATAACAAAAAGAATTGGAGGGATTGTTCGTGTATTTAAAATCGCTTGAATTGCACGGCTTTAAGTCGTTTCCAAATAAAACGGTTTTGAATTTTGAACCCGGTGCTACTGTTGTAATCGGACCAAACGGAAGCGGTAAATCAAATATTTCCGATGCTATGCGTTGGGTTTTAGGCGAGATCTCCAGCAAAAACATTCGCGGCACTAAGATGGAAGATGTTATCTTTGGCGGTGCAGATTCACGCAAGCCTATGAGCTTTGCCGAAGTATCGGTTACTTTTGACAACACCGAAAGCACTCATCGTATTGATGTCCCGTATGATGAAATAACAGTTACAAGACGTTATTACCGTTCCGGTGACAGTGAATATTTTATTAACCGCAAGGCGGTTCGTCTTAAAGATATTCATGAGTTGTTTATGAATACGGGCATTGGACGTGACGGTTATTCTGTTATCGGGCAGGGCAAAATCGCAGAGATTCTTTCCCGCAAAGGCGAAGATAGAAGAAATGTTTTTGAAGAAGCAGCGGGTATTGCTAAATATCGCTATAAAAAGCATGAAGCAGAAAAGAAACTTTCGGCAGCTGATGATAACCTTGTGCGACTTACTGATATAGCGAATGAACTCGGTAGCCGTGTCGGTCCTCTTGAAAAAGAATCTGCAAAGGCAAAGAAGTATCTTGAGATTTATGAGAGCAAAAAACGTGCAGATGTAAGTCTTTGGCTGTATGATGGTGAGATCTTAAAAACTAAGATCGTAGAGGCTGAAAAAGCGCTTGAGCTTTCCGCGCATGAACTTGAAGTTGCGGAGGACAGTTTGCGCTCGCTTGAAACTCAAAGCGATAAACTTTTCGAAGAGAGTCAGCAGGGAAAAATGGTTTCCGAAAAGTTACTTACGGAAATCAATTCTTTGAAAGAGCAAATACATAAAATTGACAGTGATATTAAAGTTGCAGAAAACGAAATAGAGCACAAAAAAGAACTGTTAAAGAGTGCAAGCGAATCAATCGATGGCGCGGCTTCAATGACGGAATCGGTGAAGGCTGAGTTTGCCAAAACCGATGTGCTAATGGAGGAGAAGCAGAGCGAACTTGTTGGCATCGAAAAGGAGCGCGATGCTCTTTCCGAGCGTCATGCCGCTTGCGGAATGCGAGCAGATGCGCTTGAAAAAGAAATTGATGAAAAGCAAGTGCAGGCTCAAAAACTTCGTGATGCTGCAGTAGATATAAAGGTACGCATAAGCGTATTGGAAAATACTATCATTACCGATACAAGCGCAGGAAGTCAGGCCGAAGCGGAGATTTCAGAATATGAAGCAGAAGCCAAAAAAATCTCTGATGAAATAGCGGTTGTAAATAAAGAACTTGATAACTATTTAGAAAATGCCTCAAAGACGGAGACGCTTATCGCTGAACTCACCGAGGCCCTTCAAATGTCCGAAAACGAGAAAAATGATGTTCAGGATGCAATCGCTAAAGAGCGAGTTAAACATGACGGTCTAGTTCACCGCGCAGAAGCATTGCAGCGAATGGAAGAACTCTTTGAAGGATATTCTTCCAGTGTTCGTTTTGTAATGCAGGCTCACAGTGATGGCAAGGTACAAGGCGGCGAGGTTTACGGTCCGATTTCCAAACTTATCAGTGTTCCTGAAGAATATGTAACAGCAATAGAAACTGCATTTGGAGCTAATATTCAGAATATTGTTGTAGAAAACGAGGACGCTGCAAAGTCGGCTATTCGTATGTTAAAAGATGCGCACGCCGGACGTGCAACTTTCTATCCGCTGACTTCTGTAACGGCACAGGATGAAACTGAAGAGATGATTCGTGCAAGAAAATATGACGGATACATTGGCAGAGCGGATTTGCTTTTTGACTTCGATCCTAAATTTGCAGAAGTTATGCGTAGCATACTGGGTAGAACCTTGGTGTTTGATACTCTTGATAACGCCTCTGCCATGGCGCGTGAACAAAAGTATCATGTAAAAGTTGTTACCCTTGACGGTCAAATTATCAATGCCGGCGGTTCATATACTGGCGGATCTACACGAAAAGATAGCGGTATTCTTACCCGTTCTTCAGAAATACGCAGTTTGCAGGCTGCTGCGGAGTCCTCGGAAAAAGAACTCAAAAAGTTGGAGTTAGCTTTCCAAAAAGCATTTTCTCTGCATAAGGATGCGCAGACACGTCTTGCCGGAGCTGTTCAACAAAAAGAGATCGTCAGCACACTTATTACTTCAGAAAAGGCACATCTTGATACATTGGCAGCAAAACTTGCTACTAATACAAGTCTTTGTGAAAAGCTTCGCGCCGACCTTGAGCGTATAAGCAATCAAAAAGCCGGGTATAATGATGAAATTAGGCAGCTTAACGAAGAATTTGCGTCTATCGAAGTTCAAATTGAGGAAATCAGAGTATATAGGCTTAACAAAGACAGCGAGCGCAACGAGGCAATTGATGAGCAACGTGAACTTGATAAAAGAATTGCCGAAACTGCAATCAGAATTGCGGAGGTAAAAAAAGATATCGAGGCATTGGAGGAGCGCAGAGCTCAACTTGGTTCAAGACTTACCGAAATTGCCAATGCTGTTATGAATTCCGAAACCGCAAGAAAGAACTATACTGCTGAAATCGAAACTCTTATCGCAGCAAACGATGAAAGACGCGAAGAAGTTGCGAAAATGGTTACTCGACTTGATATGCTTGTCGAGCAGAGAGGCAGTGTTGAAACAGATACAACCGAATACGAGCGCAAGCTTAATGAAACTCGTTTGCGTATTCGTGAAAAGAATAGTCAAAAAGAGGTTATCCTTGTAGCGTATAACAAAAACGAGGCACGTCTTCGCGCGCTTCACGCCGAGCAGGATAAGGCAGCAGAGCGAATGTACGAGGAATATGAGCTCACATACGCTCTGGCGCGTGAACTCGGCTATCCTCCTCTTACACCTGATACCCGTCCGTCGGTAGCTTCTGCGGCGGCTGAATACCGAAAAGAAATGAAGTCGCTCGGTCCGGTCCATGTTGGAGCGATTGAGGAATATGCCGAAGTTAAGGCGAGGTATGATGAAATGTCTGTTCAAATTGAGGATTTGAAAAAATCTAAGGCTGAACTTACAAGTGTTATCAATCGCCTTGAAAATGAAATGCGTGGGCAATTTATTGAAGCATTTAACCAGATCAACAAGAATTTCTCCGAGGTGTTCAGTGCATTGTTTGGCGGTGGCACTGCAGAGCTTTCGCTTACTGAACCTGAAGACGTTCTGACAAGCGGAATTGAAATAAAGGCAGCGCCCCCAGGAAAGATTATTAAGAGTCTCACTCTTCTTTCCGGCGGAGAGCAGGCATTTGTTGCGATTGCTCTATTCTTTGCAATATTAAAGGTTAATCCTTCTCCTTTCTGTATCCTTGATGAAATAGAGGCTGCACTTGATGAGGTAAATGTTAACCGATTTGCTGAATATGTAAAACAGATGTCTTCTAACACTCAGTTTGTGCTTATAACGCACAGACGCGGTACTATGGAAGCGGCAGACCGCATCTACGGAGTCACAATGCCGGAGCGCGGTATTTCCAAGGTGCTTTCGCTTAATATTGGAGATATTGATTTTAAACTTTAGAAAGGATTTAGCATAAATAATGGGATTTTTTGATAAACTCAAAGCCGGACTTGAAAAAACTAAAAATGCTTTTGTACGTCAGGTTGATAATCTCTTTAAAAGTTTTGTCAAAGTAGACGAAGAACTTTTTGAGGAACTTGAGGAACTTTTGATTTGCTCTGATGTAGGTGTTAGCGCTACTGAAGAGATTTTGGAGCGTCTGCGCGATACTGTAAAAAGCGAGCGAATTACCGACGGTGAAGTTGTTAAAGAAAAACTTAAAGCTATTCTTGCGGAAATGGTTGGTGAAGGTAGTTCGCTCACACTTGAAACTACACCTTCGGTTATTCTGGTTATCGGTGTAAACGGAGTGGGTAAAACTACTTCAATCGGCAAGATTTCGGCGCAGTTGAAATCGCAGGGCAAAAAGGTTGTCGTTGCGGCTGCGGATACTTTCCGCGCTGCTGCCATCGACCAGCTTGCCGTATGGTGTGACCGTGCACAGGTTGAACTTATCAAACAAAGTGAAGGTTCGGATCCGGCAGCGGTTGTATATGACGCGGTCAGCGCAGCAAAAAGCAGAAATGCGGATGTGTTGATTGTTGATACTGCCGGTAGACTTCATAACAAAAAGAATCTTATGGATGAGCTTGCGAAGATTAATCGCGTTATTTCGCGTGAACTTCCTGATGTTTCAAGAGAAACGCTTTTGGTGCTGGATGCAACTACCGGGCAGAATGCCATTATGCAAGCAAAAGAGTTTAAGGCAGTTGCGGACATAACCGGACTTATACTTACCAAACTTGACGGAACGGCAAAGGGCGGCAGTATTTTCTCTATTAAAGGCGAACTTGATGTACCGGTGAAATATATCGGTGTAGGTGAAAAGATAGACGATATGCAGCCTTTCGATTCGGAAGAGTTTGTCCGCGCTATGTTTGAGTGAGGTAAATATGAAACTGTTACTTGCGTCGCACAATAAGAAAAAAATCGCAGAGCTTCAAGCACTGATGCAGACGGTTTCTGCAGATATTGAGGTTTTATCCATGGCGGATATCGGTTTCACCGATGAAATCGTCGAGGACGGAACGACTTTTGAAGAAAATGCACTTATAAAGTCACGTACCGGAGCAAGACTTGGCTACATTACAGTTGCTGACGATTCCGGACTTATGGTAGATGCTCTTGGCGGCGCTCCCGGTGTGTATTCCGCGAGATATGCAGGTGAAGAGTGCGATGACGAAAAAAACAACGAAAAGCTACTTTTAGAACTCGACGGATTATCAGAAAACGAGCGTGTTGCGAGATTTGTCTCTGTTGTTGCTTGCTCTTTTCCGGATGGAAGGGAAGATATCGTTGTTAGAGGCGAGTGCTTGGGTAGAATTCTCAATGAATATAAAGGTGCCGGCGGTTTTGGATACGATCCTTTGTTTTGGTATGAGCCAATGCAAAAATCATATGCTGAAATGACCGCTGATGAAAAAAACTCAATCAGTCACCGCGGGCTTGCAATGAAAAAGTTTGCAGCAGAATTTGCTAAAATTAAATTTTAAGGAAATAATATATGCTTACAAGTAAACAGAGAGCAAAACTTCGCTCAATGGGAACTTCGCTTGATACTATCTTTCAAATCGGAAAAGGCGGTATCAGCGAAGAAACTGTAAAACAGATTTCAAATGCGTTAGAGGCTAGAGAGCTTATTAAGGCACGTGTTCTTGAAAATAGCGGCTATTCCGCAAGGGAAGCAGCTGATGCTATCGCAGAAGCGACCGGTGCAGATGTTGTTGCAGTCACCGGTACAAGATTTGTTTTGTATCGCGAATCAAAAACAAAAAAGAGGATTGAACTCGATTGAAAAAATACAAAAAACTTGCAATGTTCGGCGGTACTTTTTCTCCTATGCATAACGGCCATTTGGCAGCACTGTCGGCATATTTTGATAAAGTTAAACCGGATGTTGTATTTGTGGTGCCGACTGCTATTCCGCCGCATAAAGAGCGCGATGACTCTGTAAGTGATTCGGACCGCCTTGAAATGATCCGCCTTGCTGTTGATAATTTGAGGATAAAAAACAATGTTGTTGTTTCAGACATTGAGTTTAAACGCGGCGGTAAGAGCTATACAGTTGATACAGTTGAAGCTTTTTTGGAAATTGCAGAGGAAGTTTGCTTTTTTTGCGGAACCGATATGCTTTTGACAGTGGACAGTTGGTATAAACATGAAAAGCTGTTGCGAATGGCTTCTGTCGCGTATATGCAGCGAGAGGATGATTCTCGCTATGCTGAAAAGTTAAGCGCTAAAGCCAAGAAATTAAATGAGAAATACGGAACGGAAATTGTTGCTTTGCCGCCAATTTCGGCTGAGATTTCGTCTAGCATGGTTAGGCGCGCTATAAAAGAAGGAAAAGAAATTTCAGAATTTGTTCCTGCAAATGTTGCAAAGTATATTTTGAAAAATGGGCTTTATAGGTAGTTTCAGAGGTGATAAAATGAAGGTAGATGTAAAGCTTGACAGTTTGCGCGCTGTAATTACTGAAAGGCTTGGCGATTTTCGTGCAAAGCACGTTCTTTCAACGGAGAATGAGGCGGCACGGATTGCAGCGGTTTATTTGCCCGAAAAAATGGAAAAAGTAAGGATTTCTGCTCTTTTACACGACATAACTAAAGAATATGATACGAAAAAGCAGTTGCAAATCCTTAATGAATTTGGTATAATAATCGACAATGTTACTTTGAAATCCCCAAAGGTATTACACGCCTTGACTGCTTCGCTTTTAATCCCGGTAGAGTTTGAGGAGTTCGCTGATGATGAAATTATCTCGGCGGTGCGAAATCACACTACAGGTCACAAAAATATGTCTCTTTTGGATATTATAATATATTTAGCCGATTATATAGAACCTACACGAAAGTTTGAAGATTGTATAAAACTGCGAGAGTATTTTTGGGGCGGTCTTGAAGGTTTGGTTACCCAAAACGAAAAACTTCTGCACCTTTATAAAACCATGGTAATGTCATTTGATTTTACTATTGAGAATTTGATTTCTGAACATTGCGTAGTTGCTACAGACACATTTGCCGCACGCAATGAGTTTATATTGAAATGTTTAAATGTTTCAGAGGAAAATTAATAATGAGTGAGCAAAGCAAAAATAAATTATATCCGAAAGTAAATAGAAAGCCAAACAACACAGGCGGTTTGATCGTTGCAATTTGTATGGCGATATTTGTATTATCTGCCGTGATAGTTGGTTTGTTTGTTTTCTCAAAGCCGGATATCAGCGGCAAAAGGGAAGAGAGCGATTTTGCCGACTATCATACCGATGAACATGGAAACAAATATGTTACATCGCTTAATGAACACGGAGATAGCGTAAAAGTAGAAATTGACAAGGTTGCTAAAGATAATCATTATAATTTCTTGGTTGTGGGTAAAGACAGAGCTTATTTCAACACCGATGTTATAATGTTGGCTTCGTTTGATACGGATTCAGGCGCGGTAAGTATTATGCAGATACCTCGAGATACCTATATTGAACTTGTCAACGATACACGCCGTGTGAAAAAGGCAAATTCATTGCTTGCGCATTTTTATAACGAAAATCGTTCAGGAAACTATAAAAAAGATTTAACTGCTGCACTCGGCCAGTTAAAATCTGCCGTTTCAGAAGTGTTGGGCGTTCCGATTGATTATTATGTAATGCTGGACCTTAACGGTTTTGTAAACATTGTTAACGCAATCGGCGGCGTTGATATGTATGTGCCGCGTGATATGAAGTATGATGACCCTGATCAAGGACTTTATATTGATTTGAAAAAGGGACAACAAAATCTGAATGGCGACGAGGCAGAACAGTTTATAAGATTCCGTAAAGGATATGCAAATGCAGATCTTGGCAGAGTTGATGCGCAAAAACTGTTTATGCGTGCCTTTATCGAAAAGGTTCAGAAAAAGTTTAATTTAAACACTATTGTAGGTATTGCTGAACAGCTTACAAAGTATGTAATTACCGACCTTGAGATTAACGAAATTATGTTCTTTGCTAAGAGTGCGCTTGGTATAGACAGCGAAAAAGTTGCAATGTCAACATTGCCGGGAGATCTTGCAGGCTCCTATTATGTAGCTTCGCGAAGCGGAACATATGATGCCATTAACCTGTATTTTAACCCATATAACACCGCATTAAAGCAAGATAAATTCGACCCGAATGGCGGATTGTACGACAAAGAGGGAACAAGGATTTATGCGGTTTACACCGGCGATGACAGCTTGCTTGCGTATCTCAATAGCGAAGATATTAAAATCCCTCATATAGTTACAACTGCGGAAGAGGAAACATCGGCAGAACCGGAAGAAACCACAGCTCCTGAAAGCGGAGCTGTACATACCGGTACTGAAGAGCCGGTTGAAACCGATAATATACCACAAACAAGTGAAGCCGAGACAACATCAGGGGATGAAACCGAGGAGTTTGTTGAAACAACCACTGCTGTTGTTGAGGATACAAACGCACTGGAAGAAATCGTCACAACGGATGTCTTTGTTGAAGAAACAACGGTTATGGTACAAACAGAAGCGGAAACAGTAGAAACTACTGTCGAAGAATCTCTTGAAGTTACGGCTACTGAGACAGTAGAACTTTCCGAAACTGCAACAATACCGTCAGAAACGACCTCGGTGGAATAAGGAGAAAAAATGGAAGAAAAGGTATTTGATTTAAATGAACCGCTTGGACTTGCACAGTTTTGTGTAAGTACTCTTGATAAGAAAAATGCATCGGATATCAAGCTATTCAAGGTTGATGAACAGACTATTATTGCAGACTATTATGTAATTTGCTCTGGACGTTCTACTACTCATGTTAACGCACTTTCCGATGAGGTTGAGTATCAAGCCGGAGAAAAAGGTGTGCAAATGTTGCGCGTTGACGGAAGGGGCACCGGTACATGGGTTCTTATGGACTACGGTTCGGTATTGGTTCATATTTTTACAAAAGATCAGCGTGACTTTTATAAGCTTGAAAAACTTTATAATGAAGAAAATGAAATTGACATAAAAGAACTTTTGACCGGATTTGGTGAGTCAAAAGACAGCGAGGGCTAAACTATGAAGCATAATTTTAAAGAGATTGAGTCAAAATGGCAAAAAAGATGGGAAGATGCCCATGTTTTTGAAGCTACCGAAGATTATTCAAAACCTAAATTCTATGGACTTGTAGAATTTCCTTATCCAAGCGGCGCCGGTATGCACGTAGGACATATTAAAGCGTATTCCGGTCTTGAAGTTATTTCAAGAAAGAGAAGAATGCAGGGATATAATGTACTTTTCCCGATAGGTTTTGACGCCTATGGTCTTCCCACGGAAAACTATGCTATCAAAACTGGTATTCATCCCCGTCAGGTTACTGACAACAATATTGAAAAGTTCACTTCTCAGCTTAAGAGAGTTGGTTTTTCTTTTGACTGGACAAGAGTTGTTGATACTACCGAGGAAGGGTATTACAAGTGGACACAGTGGATTTTCCGCAAGATGTTTGACGAGGGTCTTGTGTTCCGTGCAACAACTTTGGTAAACTATTGCCCAAGCTGTAAAGTTGTTCTTTCCAACGAGGATTCTCAGGGCGGCAAGTGCGATATTTGCCACAGTGATATTGTTCAAAAATCAAAGGATGTTTGGTATCTTCGCATTACAGAATACGCTGATAAACTTTTGCAGGGCCTTGACAAGGTTGATTATCTTCCCAATGTTAAACTTCAGCAGGAAAACTGGATTGGCAGATCTGAAGGCGCTTTCGCAAACTTCAAGCTTGCACTTGCCGGCTTGGAAATTGAAGATAGCCTCAGGATTTACACAACTCGTCCCGATACCATGTTTGGTGTAACCTTTATGGTTATTGCTCCCGAACATCCGATTATTGAGAAATACCGCGATAAGATCGGTAATATTGCGTCTCTTGACGCATACAAAGAAGAGTGTGCAAAGAAAACTGAATTTGAACGCACTCAGCTTGTTAAGGATAAGACCGGTGTTTGCATTGAGGGACTTTGTGCAGTAAATCCTGCAAACGGCAAGCAGATTCCGATTTATATTTCCGACTATGTTATGATGGGATATGGTACCGGTGCAATCATGGCAGTACCTGCGCACGATGAGCGCGACTATGATTTTGCAAAGAAGTTTGGTATTGATATAATCGAAGTAATAAAGGGCGGCAACATTGCAGAAGCGGCTTATACCGGCGACGGTGAAATGGTTAATTCCGATTTTCTTAACGGCATTTCTACAAAGAAAGAAGCAATTGCAAAAATGCTTGAATACCTCAAAGAAAAAGGCTGTGGAGAAAAGGGTATTCAGTATAAGATGAAGGACTGGGCGTTTAACCGTCAGCGCTATTGGGGTGAACCTATTCCGATTGTTCATTGCGAAAAGTGCGGCATGGTTGGTGTTCCTTATGAAGAACTGCCTCTCAGACTTCCCAATGTTGAAAATTTTGCTCCCGGAGAAGGCGGTGAAAGCCCTCTTGCAAAAATTGATTCTTATGTAAATTGCAAGTGCCCGAAGTGCGGTGGAGATGCTAAGCGTGAAACTGATACAATGCCGCAGTGGGCAGGCTCGTCATGGTATTTCTTGAGATACTGTGATCCTAAAAACACAGAAAAGTTTGCTTCTAAAGAAGCGCTTGAGTACTGGTTGCCCGTTGACTGGTACAACGGCGGTATGGAGCACGTGACCCGTCACCTTATCTATTCGAGATTTTGGCACAGATTCCTTTATGATATCGGTGAGGTTCCTGTTGATGAACCTTATGCAAAGAGAACTGCTCAAGGTCTTATTCTTGGCCCTGACGGTGAAAAAATGTCTAAATCCAAGGGTAATGTTGTTGATCCTAACGACGTTGTTGACTCATACGGTGCAGATGTACTCAGAGTATACACGCTCTTTATGGGTGATTACGCTTCAGCGGCACCGTGGAACGAAAGCTCGGTTAAGGGCGTAAAACGTTTCCTTGACCGTGTTGCAGGTCTTTGTGATATTGCGAACGGTAGCGGTGTAACTGCTAAACTTGAATCTTCATTCCATAAAACTATCAAGAAGGTTTCTGAAGATATCGAGGACATGAAGTTCAATACCGCAATTGCTGCAATGATGACTCTTATCAATGAGATATATGATGTAGGTTCGCTTACAAATGACGAGCTCGGAATTTTTGCAAGATTGCTTTGCCCTTATGCTCCTCATCTTTGCGAAGAAATATGGGAGTCTCTCGGAAATACCTCTCTTTGCGCCCTTGCTCCTTGGCCTACTTATGACGAAGCGAAGACAGTTGACAGCACTATTGAAATGGCTCTTCAGGTTAACGGTAAACTCAGAGGTACTATGATGGTAGCCACCGGTCTTTCCAAGGACGAATTGCTCGCACTTGCCAAAGCTGATGACAAAATCAGTAGCATGATTGAAGGCAAAACAATTGTGAAAGAAATCGTTGTTCCCAATAAAATTGTAAATATTGTTGTAAAATAAAACAAAATTTTATTTTTCTCTTGACTTTTTAAACTAGAGAAGATATAATAAAGTGTATTTGTTTGTTGAGCAGTTAGCTCAATGGCGAGGGGAGGGAAAATTAAATGGCAGAAGTCAGAGTTAAAGAGAACGAATCTCTTGACAGCGCTCTTCGCCGCTTTAAGCGTCAGTGTGCAAGATCCGGTGTGCTTACTGAGCTCCGTAAGAGAGAGCACTATGAGAAGCCCAGCGTAAAGCGCAAGAAGAAGTCTGAGGCTGCGCGCAAGCGTAAGTACAAGTAATTAAAAAAACAGGGAAGCCAATCGGCTTCCCTGATTTTTTATTTTGTAAAGGCAGTTTGTGCAAGTTCTTTTGCAACATTTATAAACTTTTCTTCAGTAGCGGTTTCAAACATCATTGTTTTTTGAGTGAAGAAGGGGACTAGTGCTTCCCATAATTCTTTATCATCGCCAATATAACCAATGGATGCAGCTTCGTCTGTTTTATATATGCTTGCAACTTCAGATATTTTTGGAAACTCAGTATAGAGCGTTACATAGTCTTCGTCAATTCTTGTTGAAAAATGCTCATCATAGTATCTGCGTCTGATTGAACGTTCAAAATATGTAAGCGCTATAACTGACGCTTCAAGAATAGCATTTTTGTTTTGGGCATAGGTGCTTATTCCGACGTGTTTGTAAACCATAAAATCCTGATGGTTGTAGAAAGTGTATGCATAAGCAATTTTGTCATCTTGCGTAACGGTTTCAACGTACAGTCTGTATACCATGGTTATCTCCTTTTTATAGCATATAAATTTATGTCCCATGCGGGTACATATTCAAATCTGCGTAAATATAGTTTGTATTCCGGGAAAAGTTCGTTTATGAGGAGCGGAAGTGTATACAAATCCTCGCTTCGGTGATAAAGAGAAACAAGCATGTCGGGATATGATGCATTAATAGTTTCAACTGAGCCGAGGATGGCTTCTTTTTCTGCGCCTTCTACATCGTATTTTATATAGTCTGCTGTGGCTTTCAGACTGTCTACTGTGTTTAGCTCAACCGGCTCTGTTTTTTTTAGGTTTTGCGTTCCGATAGCAGAATTTCTGTTTCCTCCAACGGTAAATTCTGCAACTGATTGTTCGTGCCAAGTGCCAAAGTTGCAAGGAATTACAGTGGCTCTATCTTCGGATTCCGCGTAAGCCAATAGTTTTTTAAAATTCTTTCTATCCGGTTCGATAGCGTATACTTTTGAAGCGTTTTCACAGTCGGAAATGAATTTTCGCGCAGTGTCACCGTTGTATGCACCGCAATCAATAAAAGTTTGATAACGGTTGAAATCGAGCAAATCTTTTTCGCAATTTTGCGGGCTTATTGCCTTTCGCAAAAACGCAATATTTCCTGTGATTTTGTATCGGATTATGTCACTGAAAAGCTGCTTTGATGTGTCATCTGCAAGCAAAGAATAAGCCTTTTTGAATTTTTCGAAATTCTCTTTATAAAAGTCCAAAGTGAATAGTGTTTCTCCGCTTACAGGTACATCAGGAGCATATAATTCATGGTTATCTGCAATATTATAGATGTTTTTTAAAACATCCGGAAGCGAAGAACCAAAGGAAACAACAACTACAAAATCAGGGTATTTTTCTTTTACAGCCGAAAAAGACAGCACGGTTTTGCCGTGAAAAACTTGTCCGCGGACAAATCCGTCACTTGCAAAAAAATCGGAAACATCAATACCGTATTTTTCAAATACAGATAGAATCTTATCGGCGCCGTTGCCCATTCCGTACATCACTATAGGCTTTTTTACCGTTGCAAGATAATGCCACAGATCCGTATTGAATTCAGAAAAATGAGGGATGGATAGCATGGTTTTTGTATTGCTCCTTGATTTTTCTTTTTTTGTGTGATAAACTCAAAATATAAAAGCGAAAGGAAAACTGATTATGGATTGTTTATTTTGTAAAATTGTGAGCGGAGAAATCCCTTCAAAAAAGGTATATGAAGATGAATCGGTATATGCGTTTTATGATATTAATCCACAGGCACCTGTTCATGTGGTAGTTATCCCAAAAGAACATATCGCTGCATGTGCCGATGATATTAACGGTACAAACAGTATGGTAATTGCTAAACTGTTTGAAGCTATTCCGGCTATTGCAAGTGCCGCCGGCATTACAAACGGATATAGAATTGTAAACAATTGCGGTGATGATGCTTGTCAGTCGGTTAAGCATATACATTTTCACGTGCTTGGAGGCCAAAAACTGTCAGAAACAATGGCATAAACAATTTCGGTCACGATTTTACTCGTGACCGATTTTTTTATTTTACAAATTCGTTGTAGATAGCGCAAAGTGCGTTCTCATAATCGTGTTCTTCAACACCGATTATTATGTTTAATTCGCTTGAACCCTGGTCAACGATACGTACATTGATATTTGCGTTTGTAAGAGACTTGAAAACTCTTGCTGCGGTACCCTTGGAACGAATCATGCCGCGACCTACAATTGCAATAAGTGCAAGTCCGTCTTCAATAGCAACCGAATCGGGGGTTGTTTTGAGACAGATTTCACGTATGATTTTATCGCGCTTTGATTCAAGACAAGAGGTGTTGACAACAACGCTCATTGTGTCAATACCGGAAGGAAGGTGCTCAAAGGGAATATTGCTGTCTTCAAGCACAGAAAGAACCTTTCTTCCAAATCCGATTTCTGCATTCATCATATCTTTTTCAATATTGATAACAGACAACCCTTTTTTGCCGGCGATACCGGTAATTACGTTGTCAGAAGAAAAGTCGGAAGTAGAAGAAACAATCATTGTTCCGGGATCGGTAGGGATATTGGTATTTTTGATGTTGATCGGGATACCTGCAAAGCGAACGGGGAAAATAGCATCCTCGTGAAGCACAGTTGCACCCATGTATGAAAGTTCGCGAAGTTCGCGGTAAGTAATCGTTTCTATAGCTTTGGGATTATCAACGATTCTGGGGTCTGCCATAAGAAATCCGGAAACGTCAGTCCAGTTTTCATAAATATCTGCATTTACAGCACGTGCAACAATTGAACCGGTGATATCGGAACCGCCGCGAGAAAATGTTTTGATTGTGCCGTTGGGCATTGAACCGTAGAACCCGGGAATTACTGCTTGCTTGTGGTTGCGAAGAATAGCGGAAAGTGTAACATTTGTGCGTTCGGAATCATAACTGCCATTATCCTGGAAAAAAATCACGCTTGCAGCATCGATAAAGTCAAATCCAAGATAGTTAGCGAGAATGATACCGTTGAGATATTCACCGCGGCTTGCAGCGTAGTCTCTACCGGGACGATGGGCAAACGCGCTTTTTATGCGATCGTATTCTTTGCTCATGTCAAGTGTGAGGCCAAGTCCTGCGATAATTGCCTCATATCGCTCTATAATTCTATCAAAGTCTGCTTCAAAATCTTCGCCATTCATTGCCTTTTCAAAGCAGGCGTAGAGCATATCGGTAACTTTTGTATCTTCTTTGAAGCGCTTGCCGGGGGCAGAAGGCACCACATAACGGCGAGCCGGATCTTCGTGGATGATATCGGCAACTTTTTTAAACTGTTCGGCATCCGCCAATGAAGAGCCGCCGAATTTGATAACTTTTACTTGCATTTTGTTCTCCTTGCTGGGGGATATAGAAAATAATACTAATATATTATATGCTTGCTAATTTCATCTGTCAAGCGAAAAATCAAGTGTTTTCGAGATATTTTTCGGCTTGCAAGGTGAACAGACGGAAATATGCGCCTTCATTTTGCATGAGTTCTTTGTGGTTGCCTTTTTCAAGTATTTTGCCGCCCTGCATTACAATGATTTCGTCAGCTGCCGTAGCACTGGAAAGACGGTGAGAGACAAATAGGGTGGTTTTTCCTTCACGCAGTGAGTCAAACTGCTTGAATATATCTGCTTCTGCGATGGGGTCAAGAGAGGCAGTGGGTTCATCAAGAATCAATATTCCCGCATCTTTGTAAAACGCGCGTGCTATTGAGATTTTTTGCCACTGACCGATGGACATATCTATTGCGTCGTTGTCAAAAAATCTGATAAGCGATGTGTCATATCCGTTAGGAAGCGATGAAAGAAAATCGTGAATACCGCTTTCTTTAGCAGCGTATATCAAGCGGTCTTCATTGATCTCAGCATTGACATCTCCGAAAATGATGTTTTCTTTTGCTGTAACTGCATATTTTGAAAAATCCTGGAAGACTATGCCATACATAGCATAAAGCTCTTTTACATCATAGTTTTTAATGTTTTTGCCGTCGAGCAGAATTTCGCCACTGGTGGGATCATACAGACGTGTCATAAGCTTTATGAGTGTTGTTTTTCCTGCGCCGTTTAGACCAACAAGCGCATAGGATCTTCCTCCTTGCAGCGTAAGGTTCAAATCCTTAATTATCAATCTTTCTGTTCCGGGATAAGCAAACGAAACATTGCGAAATTCTATTGTATGTGCGATTTCCTTTTGCGGAATAATAGCGGGAGTAACGTTTGGTACTATTTCAGATTCTACAGCCATAAATTCTATCATATTGTCAATGAAGAGCGTGCCTTCATAAATTTTAGAAGAATTTGCAACTATGGCAGCTACTCCTGAAAGTACAGATGTAAGTGCGGTGGAATAGAGAGTGTAATCGCCGACCTGCATACCGTCAAAGCAAACTTTATAAACTACGAACAATAAAAAGGCACCGTTGAAAAGAGTGGACAATGTATAAACTATCATATGGAGTGTAGTTTCGCGGATGTGAATTCTTTTCAAACCGGCGAAATAATCCCCAAAAAGCGTTTTATAACGTTCTATAAAAGTTTTGTGCAAGCCAAGAAGTTTGATTTCTTTGTTGAAGTTTTTGTCAGTAAGCACATGAGTGCAGTAATTCATTTTGCGGCGCTCGGTGGTGTGTTCTTTTATGTATTTAAAAGTAACTTTTCTGTATGCAAAGTTAATTATTGCAGAAGGTAAAGCTAAAATGATCAGCACAAAGGGAATAAGCGGATGAAGAGTGCCAATAGTTATAATAAAACTGATGGTGCTGATGATATTGCTAAAAAGTGTAAGTGTTGCATTGAGAATCGTTATAGGTCTGCTGGAGGCTTCGCGGTTGGCGTTTTCGAGCTTTTCGTAAAAATCAGGACGGTCGAAATCTGCAATATCAATTTCTTCTGTTTTGGTAGCAATTTTTAACTTTATGTGATTTGTAACCATTTCGCCCGAAAGGGTAGTGATGGTTCCGCGCAACTGTGAGGAGAACCGTGAAAGAATAAGATAAAAGAATTGCAGAATCAGAAGTGTAATAACCGTAGAAAGTGCGGCCCACGATTTTGCTCCGATTATTTTGATTAATTCGTTAATCAGGTTTTTGGCTATGTAAGCGTTCATTATTGGCAAAACGCCGTCCAATATACTTATAAAAACCATTGCAAGGAGCATGGGCAGGCTTGTCTCTTTTACTAATTTTAATATGTATAACAAGTGTCCTGCGGTATTTTTTATTTTTTCTTTAAATGGTATTTTAATTTCTTTATTATCTGTCATTACGGTACCTTCAATAAAATTTTTTATTATTATATCACTTTTAAAAAAAATTTACAATATATATTTTATACTATTGAAAAAAGCAAGTAAATGTTATAAAATATAACATATTAAATTTCGTGGAGAACAAAGATGAATAAAATATTTTCTGAAGCAAATATTTTACTGCCGTGCTTTATCAATAATTCTTCAAAAGCGGAAAAATGGGCAGTCGTAGCGTGTGATCAGTTCACAAGCGAGCCGGAATATTGGAGAGAAGTATATAATACCGTCGGCGAAAATCCAAGTACTGTCAATATGATTTTGCCCGAGGTCTTTTTATCGGAAGAAAGTGTAGAGCGATTGGATAAAATATCCTGCTTTATGCGCGACTACGAAGACGGTTTATTGAAAGAGGTTGCAAATACGCTGATCTATGTGCGCCGTGTGCAGTCAGACGGCAAAATCAGGTGCGGCATTGTTGGAAAAATAGATTTGGAAGAGTATGATTATTCTGTTGGCTCTAAGTCTGCGGTAAGAGCAACGGAAGGTACAGTTCTTGAACGTATACCTCCGAGAGTGGCTGTGCGCCGTGCCGCAACTGTTGAATTGCCGCATATTATGCTTTTGATTGATGATGTAGAAAAGACTGTTATTGAACCTTGGGAAACAATGGCGAGCGAAATGAAAGAACTGTATGATTTTGATTTGATGCTCGGCGGTGGTCATGTTCAGGGATATGCGCTTTCAAAAATACAAACTGATAAAGTATTTGAAAATTTAAATGCATTGTTTGCCGGTAGTGATAATTCGATAAAATTTGCAGTGGGGGACGGCAATCATTCTCTCGCTAGCGCAAAGGCGAGGTATGAGGAAATCAAAGCTGAAATGGGAGAAGAAGCTGCAAAGAATCATCCGCTTAGATATGCGCTCTGCGAGGTGGTAAACCTACACGACAGTGCGCTGGAATTTGAGCCGATTTATCGCCTTGTTAAAACCAATAATAAAGAAAAACTTTTGTCGGCACTTATTGAATATGGCAAAAAGTGTGAAAAGGGTACACAGACGGTAAAATGCATTTCTGATGGAGGCGAAAAAGTAGTTTCTCTTGGAAATGGTACTCACTCTCTTGCGGTTGGTACTTTACAAAAGTTTTTAGATGAGTACAAAAAAGAAAACCCGCAAGTTGAAATCGACTACATACACGGTATTGATTCTATATACAAACTTTCACAGGAAGAAGACTCGATTGGGTTCGTGTTTGAAGGTATGAAAAAAGAAGAACTGTTTTTCTCTGTGGAAAATGATGGTGCTTTACCGCGCAAAACATTTTCAATGGGCGAAGCGAAAGACAAACGTTATTATATCGAGTGCCGAAAAATATCAATTTAAAACAAAACAAGACCAAAACCGAACACGGCTTTAAGTGTTCGGTTTTTCTTTTGAATATATGCCAAAATAATCGCTCAAAAGCCGACACTATTCTGAAAAGCTCTGTATTAAAATATCGTCAGGAGGGATCAAAATGGTTCAGGTGCTATATGGCGATATTTTGCTTTTAATTGATTTCTGCATGAATTTTTTTGTTTTATATACTTCAAGCGTCATTCTGCGTAGAAGAACAAAACTGTTATGTATCATTGGCGCTGCTACTATTGGCGGAATATATAGTGTTGCTAAAATTTTTGTCAGTGGAAATGACATTGTTGATTGTGTTATAAGTTTTTGCGTAGGACTTTTAATGTGCTATATTTGTTTCGGGGAATATCATTTTTTAAAAGTGGCGGTTGTATTCTACTGTGTAGCCGCGCTTTTTGGAGGTATAATGTTTTTGGTGTACTTTTTTCTCGGGAGTTATCACAGTAGTATTTACGGCGATTTTTATGAATATACATATTCGCACATACCGATATGGTTGTTTATGATACTCGCGGCAATCAGCTTGGTAATAGCATTGTTATTTTCATATGTTGGCAGGGAAAGGGCTGATGTAGGAGATAGAGTTGCTATTCTGGAATTTTCAGGAAGAAAAACAAAGGTGAAACTATTGCTTGATTCCGGCAATCTTGCCAGAGAACCAATCAGTGGTAAGTATGTTGTTATGCTTGGGAGGATAAAAGCTAAAAATCTTCTTGGCGAAGAGATTTTTTCCGCCATAATTGAAAAAAACACAGAGTTTTTATTGGGGCGTAAATTCAGAATTGTAATTGCAAGCGGAATAGATGGTATAAAAAGATCATATTATGCGTTCAAGCCTGATAGTTTTTATTTGGAAAACTCAAAAAGCAAAGTTCAAATAGATGCGTACATAGCGATATGTGACACTAATGTGCTTTTTGGAGAGTGTGACGGACTTGCGCATCCGTCAGTTATTGCGTGAGGTGTTGATGAAAAACATAGTCAGAATACTTTTTTTACAACTTGTAAAATTAAAAAACAAAATAATCGGAGCTTATGACACTGCTGCATATGTAAACGGCGCAGAAATGCTTCCTCCTCCGCTTAGCGCAGAGGAAGAAGCAGCCGCACTTAGTGAAGCTGGGGATAGTTTAAAGGCAAGAAGTCTTTTAATAGAGCATAATCTGCGTCTTGTTGTGTACATAGCTAAAAAGTTTGAAAGTACGGGAATAGGTATAGAAGATCTGGTTTCTATTGGAACGATTGGGTTGATCAAAGCAATAAATACTTTTAAAGCCGATAAGAACAATAAACTTGCAACATACGCATCACGGTGTATAGAAAATGAGATTTTGATGTATATAAGAAAGAACAGCTCAAGAAGATGTGAAGTGTCAATAGAGGAACCGCTGAATGTAGATTGGGACGGAAACGAATTGCTGCTATCCGACGTTTTAGGTAGTGATGAGGATTTAGTATACCGTGATATCGAGGATGCCGAAGAAAGAAAAATTATACATGAAGCGGTTGGTATATTGGATCCGCGTGAAAGAGTGATTATAGAACTCAGATATGGACTTGACGGCGGAAAAGAAAAAACGCAAAAGGAAGTTGCAGATATGTTAGGTATCTCGCAGTCATATATATCAAGGCTGGAAAAGAAAATTATAGCCCGTTTGAAAGGGGAAGTGCGCGAAAAAATATAGCAAAGGAAGAAAAAAATAAAAAAAGTTAAAAAAACTCTTGCATTTTCAAAAGATGTGTGTTATTATAAGGCGTATTGTGATTACTAATGTAAAGGGGTGCTAAAAATGAAACAGGGTATCCATCCGGAATATAATGTTGTTACCGTAAAGTGCGCATGCGGTGCAGAGTATACCACTCGTTCCACCAAGAACGATGTAAAGGTTGAAATTTGCTCCAAGTGCCATCCTTTCTTCACGGGCAAGCAGAAGTTCGTTGATGCCGGCGGACGCGTTGACAAGTTCAAGAAGCGTCTTAGCATGGTTAAATAATTCTCGGAAGTTTGCTTTGAATTGGGTAAG
>SVRG01000120.1 GCA_015064965.1 Oscillospiraceae bacterium | reverse complement strand
GCCGTATTCTTCCTCCCTGTTATCGTTACAACAGGTGTCGTTATGACAGCCTTCAACGGCGCAAG
This sequence comes from Oscillospiraceae bacterium, assembly GCA_015064965.1. Taxonomy (GTDB): domain Bacteria; phylum Bacillota; class Clostridia; order Oscillospirales; family CAG-272; genus UMGS902. The sequence goes on along the minus strand of SVRG01000120.1, from coordinate 4,470 downwards.
CGATACTTCAAAGGTATTCGAGGGTGAGGTTTCAAACGGTATTTTGTTCTCAACAATGAACGCTACTGAAATCCTGTTCCAACTCGGTTTGTCTGAGCAGATTACAGGATATATGACTCAGATCGCAGACAGAATCTTCGACGTTGTATGGGATTCGGGTATCCAGATAATCCTCTTCCTTGCAGCACTTCAGGGTATTTCACCTGCACTCTATGAGGCTTGTGACGTTGAGGGTGCTACAGCTTGGGAAAAATTCTGGCTCATTACGTTCCCCAACGTTACACCTATCATTCTTGTTAATATTGTTTACACAATAGTTGATACGTTCTCTGACCCGTCTAACCCGGTACTCAGTCAGATCGACGGCCTTATTAACGGTACGTTTGACTACGGTACAGCATCGGCTATGATCTGGGTTTACTGTATCATCATTCTTGCAATACTCGGCGCTGTATTCCTTGTATGTAAGAAACTCATTATTTACGAAGTATAAGGAGGTGAGTTGTTAATATGAATATTACAAAAGCTGTTATTGCTCAATTTACAACTCACAGAGGCAAAAAGACAGATAAAAGACTGTGGGCAAACATCCTTACCAAGTTTGTTGGTAAAGTTGCCGTTACCGTAATTCTTTTAGGTCTTGCATACGTTATCCTCTATCCTCTTATTTACTGTATCTCTCAGGCTATTCGTCTTCCTGCTGATATGTATGACCCCACGGTTATTTATATTCCCAAGCATTTCACATTGCAGAACTTTAAAGACGCGTGGTCATTCCTTGAGTATCCCAAGCTCTTACTCAATACAGTAAACGTTTCGGTTTGGCCGACGCTTTTACAGCTCGTAACCTGCTCACTTTGCGGTTACGGTCTTGCAAGATTTAACTTCAAGGGTAAAGGCCTTATGTTTGCGTTGGTACTTGTTACTTTCATCGTACCTCCTCAGACAATTTCAGTTACCACATTTACAACTTTCCGTTATTTCGATCCTTTCTACATCTGCTCAGGTCTTAACTTTGTAGGTGTTCTTCCTGAAAACTATATCGATATTACGGATACACTGTGGTCATTCCTTCTTCCTGCACTTTTTGCAAACGGTCTCAAGAGCGGTCTGTTTATATTCGTTTACAGACAGTTCTTCAGAGGCGTTCCGAAGGAACTTGAAGAGGCTGCTTACATCGACGGTTGCGGTTCTGTTAAAACGTTCGTTAAGATTATCGTTCCTAACGCTATCCCCGCATTCGTTACAGTACTTCTTCTTAGCCTTGTATGGTACTACAATGACTATTATACGATCCCGCTTTTCCTTCCTAAGACTGAAGTTCTTTCAACAGCACTTAGTGACATGTTTACTAACATGACGACAGTCGGTGGTCTGTATTCGGGTGTTGATAGTATTCTTATCTATCCCATCTGGCGTGCAGGTATCATTCTTTATATCCTGCCTCTGCTTATCATCTTCCTTCTTTTCCAGAAGAAGTTCACAGAGTCAATCGCAAGATCAGGTATCGTTGGCTAATACTTTTAAAAAACAAAAATACCGAAAGACAATCGTCTTTCGGTATTTTTTTATCCAAGCATCACGTCAAGAAACATCATCGTTGCAAATCCTAAAATAATTCCCATCGTTGCAAAATACGGTTGTTCATTTTGGTTTTGCTGACACTCAGGTATCAACTCATGTACAGCAACTAAAATCATTGCTCCTGCGGCAAATGATAAAGCAAATGGCAACAGTTGCTCAATATAAACCACTAAGATTGCGCCTAAAACTCCTGCAATCGGTTCGACCATACCGGATGCCTGACCAAGCGAAAAACTCTTCAGCCGTGAATATCCCTCGCGTCTCAACGGTAGTGAAACTGCCGCTCCCTCGGGGAAATTTTGCAGCGCAATTCCTATTGCAATCGTTGCTGCGCCTGTTATACTTTCAAGACTTATCTCTTGACCTCTCAGTGCGCCAAATGCCACACCGACCGCAAGTCCTTCAGGAATGTTATGAAGCGTTATAGATAAAATCAGCATTATTATTCTGTTCAGCTTTTCGTCGGGTTTTGCATTTCGCAGCTTCTTTTGCGTAAAGCAGACTGCTTTGTCAGATATCCACATAAAAATTGCACCCGAGAGAAAACCAAGTGTTGCAATTACGTATGACGGTGTTTTGCTGATTGCTTCTGCCCGTTCGATTGCGGGCTGTAAAAGTGACCAAAAGCTCGCAGCTATCATTACTCCCGAAGCAAATCCAAGCATCAGATTAAGTATTTTTGTGTTTGGCGATTTAAAGAATAATACTGTTGCAGAACCGAGCGCCGTAAGCAGCCACGTGATTGTTGTTGCAAGTAAGGCATATAGTACTATTTCATTCATTTTTCCACCTCCCACTATTTATTATATTTTTGTACTGCGGAAGGGTGAATAAAATAAAAAATGGAGTAAATACTATACGCGGAGGGAAAAGTATGATTACAAAGAATATCTATAATGAATACTTAAAGAAAAAGACACCTAATTCTCCGACATTTAAAAACTGTATTCGTGCATTTATGGTTGGCGGGATAATATGTGCTGTCGGACAGGGAATAACAGATATATTAACATATTTTGGACTTGGCTTGTCCGAAACGAAAATCCTTACTCCAATTATCTTAATTGTAATAGGTGGAATATTAACTGCACTTGGTATATATGATAAACTCGGAAAATATGCAGGCGGTGGCACCATAATCCCGATTACAGGATTTTCAAACTCAATTATTTCATCAGCGATCGAATTCAGAAAGGAAGGTTTTATCTTAGGCGTCGGCGCCAAAATGTTTACAATTGCGGGACCTGTGATTGTGTACGGCACGGTAGCGAGCGTAGTGTATGGACTGATCTATTGGATAACCACATTGTTCTAACTGTAGGGACACCGCAGGAGCGGTGCCCCTACGCAAAAGGCTTGACCGAATCGGTCAAGCCTCTGTTTTAATTTATAGTAATTCTACGCGAATTGAGGTGCACCCGCAATTGTCGCTGATAGCAGTCAATGTTAAGCTTCTCTGATCTTTAGCGGGCTTTACAGCAATGCGAATTTTACCCATGTACATTTTGCGTTCGGGCAAAGTAACATTGTTATGATCACAATGGTCGGAACCGGTACCAAGGATCACTGCGGGCTCTTGTACACTAAAACTGACAAATTCTGCGGCATTGGGTACTACATTTCCGTTGTCGTCCAGACACTCACAGGTAAACAATGCTACATCTCTGCCATTACCGCCGCAGACGTTGTCCATAGTTAAACGCAAGGTTTTCGGTTTTCCCGTAGTGACTCGCTTGTGGTTTGCGACCTCTTCACCGTTACGGTAGCCTTTCGCTTCTACAGTTCCTGGAACATAAACAACATCCCACTCTCCATGACCATATTTTTCAATTTTCTTTCTGCCGAGACTTTCGCCGTTCAAGAACAACTCAAGCTCGTCGCAGTTAGTGTATACAGTAACTGCGATTTTTTGTCCCTCCATTCCATTAAAATTCCAGTGGGGGACGATGTGTACCATGGGATCTTCAGTCCAATGAGATTTGTTTTGATAGAAAGCGCCCTTCTTTTGTAAAAATAAATCTAGTGCACCGGATTTAGAACACACCGCGGGCCATGTGGCTTCTCCTCTGTGCTCCACAGCCGCCCACTGGTAGCACCCGATGACATAGGGTCGTTCCATCAGGAATTTCCAAGTTTTTTCTCTGCCAGGGAACCGGTGGTTGGTGTCCGCGTCTTTGTCCCGACGTCTGCCGTCTGCTTCAGAAGGGAAGTTCCAATCTCTTGTGGTGCCTGCTGCGCAGCACTCAGAAGCAAGCACAAGCTTGTTTGGGCGCATGGCATGGACCTCATCGTAAATTTTTAGATTATAGTTAATGCCGATAACGTCGCAATCATCGTAGATCTGGCATAGATTAGGCGTTTTATCCACTGCGGCAGTGATGGGTCGTAGCTTATCAAATTTACGGATATGAGCAGAGATTGCCTTGTGCAGCCGCTTGCCTACTTCCGTCACATGGGAGTGCTCTTCATTGCTGGTGGACCAGAAAATAACACTGGGGCGATTTCTATCGCGCAGCAGCAGAGATTCCAGCTGCTCCAGCCCTTCCCCGGTACTTTCAAACCAGCGGGCCTCATTCATCACCAAAAGCCCAAGCTCATCGCAAGCATCCAGGTAGGCTTCGGTTTGCTGATAATGGCTTGTACGGTAACCGTTGGCACCCATTTCTTTTATAAGTTGCATTTTATATTTTGCGATGTTATCTGCAACGGCAAGACCGGTAATGCCAAAATCCTGATGAGCACACACGCCCTTGATGATGGTTTTTTTGCCGTTGAGCAGCAGATCGTGACCGCTTACCTCAAAGGTACGGAAACCGAATCTCTGTTCATAGATGTCCCCGGCAAAAGTGATGCGCGCGGTATAGAGATACGGTATGCCGGGATGGG
>SVRG01000119.1 GCA_015064965.1 Oscillospiraceae bacterium | reverse complement strand
CGCCGCATTGCCGAAAAGCTTAAGGAAAATATTCCGCGTCAGCTTTTTGAAGTGCCGATTCAGGCAGCAATAGGTAATCGCATTATTGCACGCGAAACTGTAAAGGCGATGCGTAAGGACGTACTTGCAAAGTGCTATGGCGGCGACATTACCCGAAAGAAAAAACTGCTTGAAAAGCAGAAAGAGGGTAAAAAGAAGATGCGCAAGCTTGGCAGCGTAGAAGTTTCGCCCGAGGCGTTTATGGCAGTTCTTCGTCTTGATGACAACGATTGATTACTAATAAATTTTCATAAAAAAGGTTCTCGTACTTGTATATATGGAAAATATCGGAATATATGTGCATATCCCGTTTTGCGTAAGCAAATGCGGATATTGCGATTTTTGTTCGCATCCGCCTGCAAAGGGTGAGGTAGACCGCTATTTGAACGCGCTGATGCTTCATATGCAGGATTTTTCGGGCGCGGCTGAAAACTGTGTTGTTGACACGGTTTATATAGGCGGCGGCACGCCTACATTACTTAACAAAAAGCAGATGAAGGACCTTGTTGAATGTATAAAAGCATCGTTCAACATGGACAAAAACGCCGAGTTCACCGTCGAGGCAAATCCCGGTACGGTGGATAAGGGCTACTTAAAGCATCTTTTGACTCTTGGAGTTAACCGTATTTCGTTTGGACTTCAGAGCGCGTCAGATACCGAACTACGCGCCCTTGGAAGGATACATACGGTCGATGATTTTGTAAAAAGTTACAACGCTGCTCGCGCGGCAGGCTTTCGCAATATAAGCGTTGATCTCATGTACGGCATCCCACATCAGACTGAGGATAGTTTTAATCAAACACTTAATTTCGTTTTAGAGCTTATGCCTGAACATGTTTCGGTTTACGGACTGAAAATTGAGGAGGGAACGCGCTTTTACACCGAGCGCGATAATTTGCCGCTCCCCGATGAGGAAAGCGAATACCGAATGTACAAGGCGGCGCATAGAATGCTTACCGACGACATCTATGACCACTATGAGATAAGTAATTATTCAAGATGCGGCTTTGCTTCAAAGCATAATCTACGCTATTGGAAAAATGAAAAATATCTCGGATTCGGTGTTTCGGCACACTCGTATTTTGCCGGACAGCGTTATGCGTATACCGATGATATCGGAAGCTATATGCACGAAATGGAACATCCCTCAAACATGTCGAGCATACTTAAAGAGTGTACGGATATAGATGTTTTCACCAAGGAAACAGAATATGTTATGCTTCGTATGCGTTTGTTCAGCGGAGTTAATCTTGCTGAGTATGCAAGTGAGTTTGGCGAGGATTTTTCAAGAAAATACGGCGAAAAGCTAAAAAGGTATATTGACGGCGGCTTTGTTACGCTTGATGCGCGCCGTTGCGCATTTACTTTAAAAGGAATGTATGTAAGTAACTATATTTTGTCTGAGATACTTGATTTTTAGAGTGCTATGAGATACAATATAACTGTGAAAGAGAGGTAATTTATCATGGCTGAAATTTTTGAAGGCGATATTTATACGCTTACCGACGAAACCGGTAAAGAAAGCGAATTTGAGCTCATTGGCTCTTGCGAATTTGAGGGCAAGACCTATCTTGCGCTTATTCCTGTTGAAGAGGGCATGGATGAGTATGTAATTCTCCGTCTTGAAGCAGACGAAAAGGGCGAAGAGATCCTCGTTACCATTGACGATGATGATGAATTTGACCGCGTTGCGGACTATTTTGAGGACGAACTTTTCGACACTGTTGATTACGATGAGGGTGCTGACAATCCCCAGTAATCGGCAAGTATATTTTCTCGAAGTTTGAATATACTTAAAACAAAGCATGAGATTTTCCTGCTTAGTTCGTGATACACTTTTTATTGGAACCTACACGTGAATAAAGGGATCTTTATACCTCTTTCGGGATGCAGGCCTCCCGGTGCAGCTTTGACTGCATCGGACGTTGGAAGCGCAAAGAAGGGGTGCGGATACCGCCTTGCTGGAGCAGGGTTTTTCATTAAGGTGTACACGGCTCGGTGGGTTTTCTTTTAAAAACAAAAGAGTTGCCATATGGCAACTCTTTTTACTTATCAGTACTTTTTTTCTTTCAGCAATTCTTTCATGCAGGTAAATGTGACCTCTTCGCCATGCTCAGCGAGGAGAATGAGCAGTTTTTCAACAAGGTCGGACGTTTCCTTGTGTATAACTCTTGTAGGCTTGCCTCGCATGAAATACTCAAGCGGATGCTTGTCTGTATAGTTTTTTCCTTGATAGATTTTGCTGGCGGCTATTCGGTCACAGACCATTTCCATTACAAAGCGAAGCGGCATTTTTACAGGCTCGTTTTGCTTGGTTTTTGGATTGTAGTCAGTCCAGTATTCAAAGTGATGGCGGTTGCGCCCCTTGTGATGTATCCACGCGATGGAAAAACCTTTTTCTTCGCGCTCAAGCTCATTCGGGCTGCGGGTGCCAACATAATATTTTGCACCGGGGATAAACTCCGTTAGAGAGTACTTTGACAAATCGTGAAAAAGTCCCTGCCAGAAGATACCCGCTTTTGCGCAGTGCCTTATAACCGCGTGGCGGTGTTTGGTTATGGTTTTAAAATGTCCTAAAGCTCCTTTAAAACTCATGGTTTACCTCGATTGAAAATTGTGGGAAACGCACTTTTACTGCGTTTCCCACTTATTATTTATCCAAGCTTTGCAAGGGCTTCTTCAAGTCCTTTTTTGATTTCCTCATATTTTGCAAGCTTAGCCTTTTCGCCCTCGACAACTGCTGCGGGAGCCTTTGAAACAAAGCTTTCATTGGAGAGCTTGCCTACAAGACGTTTGATTTCGCCATCGTTCTTTGCAAGTTCATCTTTGAGACGTTTTCTTTCTGCCTCAAAGTCAATCATGTCAGCAAGCGGAATATAAGCGGTTGCGCTGTCGGTAATGATCTGTACAGCGGTGCTGTCGGTGAACTCATCAACGATTTCAACTTCGGATGCGCTTGCAAGCTTTTTAAAGAACTCGGTAGCGCCTGCAAATGTGTCAGCAAACTTTGTAACAAGGAAGAGCTTTGCCTTTCTGGAGGGAACGACGCCCATCTCGGTGCGGCGTGCGCGAATTGCGGTAATAAGCGCGATAATCTTTTCCATTTCTGCCTCTTCATCTTCAAAGCAGAGCGCCTCGTCAAACTTCGGGAAAGCGGAAATCATGATGCTTTCGCCCTCGTGAGGCATTGTGGTAAAGATTTCTTCGGTGATGAAGGGCATAAAGGGGTGGAGCATCTTGAGCGTTTCAAGAAGCACATAAGAAATTACATTCTGTGCAACCTTGTCGCCTGCAGAAAGTCTGGGCTTGAGAAGCTCGATATACCAGTCGCAGAAGATGTCCCAAACAAAATCATAGATGTTTGCAAGTGCAACACCAACTTCGTAGCAATCAAGGTTCTGCTCAACTGTTTTTGCAAGGGTGTTGAGCTTTGAAAGAATCCACTTGTCTTCAGTTTTAAGCTCTGCGGTAGCAGGGAGTTTAACTTCCTCAATATCGAGGTTCATCATTACAAAACGGGCAGCGTTCCAGAGCTTGTTTGCAAAGTTACGCGCTGACTCGATCTTTTCGTCGGAAAAGCGCATATCGTTGCCGGGCGCGTTACCGGTTGCAAGTGCAAAGCGGAGCGCGTCTGCGCCAAACTGGTCGATAACTTCAAGTGGATCAATGCCGTTGCCGAGGGATTTTGACATCTTTCTGCCCTTGGCATCGCGTACAAGACCGTGGATAAATACGGTTGAGAAAGGTTCCTTGCCCATGTGCTCAAGACCGGAGAAAATCATTCTGGCAACCCAGAAGAAGATGATGTCATAGCCGGTTACAAGAACGCTTGTGGGGTAGTATTTCTCAAGTTCGGGTGTCTTTTCGGGCCAACCGAGGGTGGAGAAGGGCCAGAGTGCGGATGAGAACCATGTGTCAAGCACGTCGCTTTCCTGATTCATCTTGCCGCCGCACTTAGGGCAGGTGCAAACGTCTTCTTTGGAAACTACCATCTCGCCGCAGTCAGCGCAGTAGTAAGCAGGGATTCTGTGACCCCACCAAAGCTGACGGGAGATGCACCAGTCATGAACATTTTCCATCCAGTTAGTGTAAGTTTTTGTAAAGCGTTCAGGCTCAAACTTAACTTTGCCGTTGTAAACAACTTCAAGTGCAGGTTCTGCAAGAGGCTTCATCTTTACAAACCACTGATTTGAGGTTATGGGTTCAACGGTTGTGCCACAACGGTAGCATGTGCCGACGTTGTGCTTGTGGGGAACTGTTTTGATAAGATAACCGCCCTCCTCAAGGTCCTTGATAAGAGCCTTGCGGCACTCATAGCGGTCCATACCTTCATACTTGCCGGCCCACTTGTTCATCGTTGCGTCATCGTTCATAACCTTGATTTGTTCAAGGCCGTGACGCTCGCCAACGAGAAAGTCGTTGGGGTCGTGCGCAGGGGTAATCTTTACGCAGCCGGTACCAAATCCGATTTCAACATAGTCATCGGCGATAACGGGAATTTCTCTGCCTGTGCCGGGGAGAATAAGTGTCTTGCCGATGAGGTGCTTTGTAGTATCGTCATT